>CBIHQO010000027.1:0-18543 GCA_966211735.1 uncultured Schlesneria sp. | reverse complement strand
GAAAGAGCAACCGGGGGTCAAGGAACTGTTCGCAGACGTTTCCTACACCGATCCCGAACCACGTCAGGTTCGTTTGACGTTCAAGCTCAGCATCCCCGAACGCCAGATGACGGTGTCGCCACCGGCCCTGATGGTCTATCACCCGGCGGGAAGCGATAGCACGGATGCCACGTTCACCGTCACCGATGGCCGCAAGAAATCTTTCGAAATCACCGAAGTCGCATCCACTTCGGAATTGGTCTCGCCCGTGATCGGTGAACGAGCCTTAACGCCGACCGGCGAATGGACTCAAACCGTCAAGGTGACTGTTCCGGGGACGCTGCCAACCGGCAAACATCAAGTCATGATTCGAATCAAGACCTCGGATCCCGGCTACCCCGAACTTCGCGTCCCGATGATGCTACAGGGGCCGATCCCTGCGGAAGGTGCGGCGGACGAAGATCACGAACACGCCCATCCCGCCAAATGATCGTCGTAGCCCATCTCGCCAAGAGATTGGGTCTCCACTAACCTGCTGTCATTTCCACACTGGATGGAGTGACGTTTTTCTTCTCATTTGCATTCGAGCGCCCAGCCCGCTACGACAATAGAGTGTCGACTAATTCGGTCGCCCATTGTCCTTAAGTTCGATAGTGTTTGGCTGTGGTGATCCAACAATCTGATCTCGATCCATGTCCTTCGGCTCGCACTCGCTGGCGGCGCGGAATCCTCTGCTGGTTGACGTTCCTGGTCACGCCACTGGGCTGGTTCTGCGGCGGACGCCTTATCCGACGTATGGAGCCTGAGCGGTTGGAGCATGGCTTGGTCATGGTTCTGACCGGCATCGAGGGCCGCAGCTTTCTGAATGTCGGGCTGTTGGCTGGCCTGATCGATGGCGGCGTTCGCAGCGCGATGGAGATTGTCGACTGGACTACGGGAAACCGGCTCCTCGTCCTATTCCATTTGCGCGGCTGGAAACGCAACAATCGAATCGCGCTGGAACTTGCCAATAAAGTGATGGCCTACCAGGATCAGTATCCCGGTCGCCCGGTCTGGCTCGTGGGGCATTCCGGTGGCGGCGGAATGTCGCTGCTGATTGCGGGTGCTCTGCCGCCGGGCCGGAAAGTGACCGGCATTGTCATGCTGGCCACGGCGGTGTCGCCTCAGGTCGATTTTGGTCCCGCGCTGGCGAACGTTCAGACATCGATCTGGAACTATTATTCCTGGTTCGACCTCTTCTTCTTGTGGTTCGGCACGACGGTCTTAGGGACCATCGACGGCCCGCATGGTCCCGCGGCCGGGGCGATCGGTTTGCGAAGCGACAAGGTGCCAGAGGCCGAGTCGACCGGCCGACTGATTCAGGTTCCGTGGACTTGGCGGATGATCAAGAAGTTTAACCTTGGCGAGCATTTTGGCTGCGTTCATCGCGTGTTTGTCGCGGAAGAGATCGCGCCACTCATACGAGCCAGCGAAGTCGGCGGAGATAACGCGGAGGCCGACGAGGCGCGCAAATCGAGTCCGCAGTTGCATTTGGCGTGACTGTCGCCGTACCATTTGCTCACCGCGAGATCTCCCGCCTGATCCCTCGCCTTTTGCTTTTTGGACCGCGACTTTGCTGCTGTCTATCGACCAGACGCTGATCGAGCAACTTCGACGTGGCGACCGAGCGGCGTTTGCCGCCGTGATCGAACGCCATCAGCGCGCCGTCTTCGGCTACCTGCGAGCTCGATTGCTGCAGTCGACCGACGCGGACGACATGACTCAGGAAGTCTTCCTGCGATTCTACCTGTCGCAGGCACGATTCGATTCCAATGCCCTGGTCCGCCCATGGTTGTTGGGAATTGCTCGTAACCTATTGCGGGAACATATCAAAGGAATGAAGCGACGGAAGGAAGTGGCCTGGACCGAGCTGTGTCTCGAACTGGAATCCGTACTGCCTCCCGACGCGCAGGGAACCGACGACGATGATGTGATGCGACACCTGCCCATCTGCCTGGATGGACTGGGGCCAAGTGCTCGGGAAGCGATCGAGTTGCAGTATCGCGGTGAACGCAAGCTCGCCGAGATCGGCCGACAACTGCATCGCAGCGAAGGAGCGATCAAGTTGTTGCTGCATCGCGCCCGGCAGGCCTTGAAGGATTGCTTAGAACGTCGCAAAAAGCAGGCGGAACATAATCAACGGACTTGATGACTGACGAGCAATATGACCGACCAGGAACTGATTCAACTGCTGCAGGAAAAACCTCCGGGCGAGTACACGCCGGAGGAGTTGGCGGCCCTGCGCACTCGCTGGCCTCAGTCCGCTGAGGTCCGTCAGGCACTGATCGAACATTTGCATCTCGAATCGCAATTGATCGGGGCGTTTGGCCAGATCGATCTGGATATCGACAAGATCCTGAAGCGGGCCGCCGATGAACGTCGCCGCGCCCCGGACCGACATTCGCCTCTCTGGCGGTGGTCCGCGGTCCTGATGCTGTTTCTTGTCGTTGGAATCGGCACCCTCTTCTGGGTCGCCAAAAAACCGGTTCAGCGCGAAATTGCCGACGGCCAGCCAGATCATCCGACTCGGCTTCCGGACGCTAACCCGGCTGTTCCTGCCGACGGTGCGGCGGAACCTGCCGACGCTCTTGTTGCCATGGGGACCGGCAGTCCAACGACGCCGACGCAATCGAACGAGAATCCTGCTGCTTCCAGGTCAGAACCACTACAACCAGAGGCCAGCGAGCCCTGGTCGAAGACGCTGGCCCGTGATATCGCCCCTTGGCCAGCCAACAGCGACAAGTTCACTCGCGATTTCAAAGCCTCCGGTCACGATGAGTTGTCTGAAGTCGAAGCGAAACGCTGGTTCACTCCGGTCGCCGGGCAACCATTCAACTGGGGACAGGATGTCTACGGCCAACAGCAGCGTCGAGTCGCGCGGTTTCATGGTTTTGGACGGCTTCGATCCCCCTGGCCGGACGATGCGCTGCTGCGGATGACCCCCTTCGAAGCGACCGATCTGACCATCTATCTCTGGCGAGGTCCCAGCGGGATCGCCCTCCGTTTTTATACGCGGCGTGATCCTCACACTTGGGCCGCCTTTGAGGTCGTTCGCGAGAACTCGTCCCCCAAGCCGATTCGCTGGGGATTGCTGACCACGGATAATGGTGCTTATGTTCGCGCGGGGACAGGCACGTTTGATTTGCGTTACCAGGATGGCGGAATCACGCTGGCCAAGGGGGGCGTTCCACTGCTGACAGCACCCTTGTCGGGCCGACCCGACGAAGTCTTTGTCGAGGGTCAATTCCGACTGCGCGGCATCTCGATTCACCGTACGGCACCGCTTATTACCGTTCCCGAAAATCCGCATCCGATCGTGGTCGGCGGGCCACCCGCCAGCCAGCCTTGGGCGGCCTCCGTCGAAGCTCCCGCCGAAATCATCGGCGCTCGCGATGGCTCGGCGGAATTCCGTGTCGATTCGCGAGACAAGCTAGGAACGGTCGTGCTGCCGCTGGCTCGACGCGGCCTGTACGAAGTGATTGCCAAAGTCGACTCGGCTGACCCCGGCACAGGCATCTTTCTGGGTGATCTCGACGGCCGGCCGATTCATCGTCTGGGCTTCTTCAAGGATGCGGCGACAGGTCGGACCACGATCGGGGTGCTGCGGCCCGGCGAAGTTCGCGATCAGGCCAACTTCGATTTCAACTCGTTCCCGCCCCCTTACCACACCTCCGCCCAATGGATCAAAATCGTCGCGGGGTTGGGGACTGTTCAAGTCCTCGTCAGCGGCGACGGTCGTCAATGGGGGCACCTGATCGAAGATCCTGCCCGCGACCTTCCCGGTGCCGTGGGCAGCGTCGGACTGTTCGGACTTCAGGGGCCTCAGGCCCGAGTCTTGAAGCTGGCCAGCCTGGAAGTCCGATCACTCTCGGGAATCACGTCGCTTGCCGACCCGCAACTGGTCGCGCTCGCGCCGCAGTTCACCGTGGAAGAGTGGAAAGATCCTAATCGTTGGTCGCACCGAACCGTCGATACGACTCCGCCCGGTATTGATCTGCAGCGGTGGATCGCAGCTTGCTCGGTGTCGTCTCTGACACAGGGGCCGCCTCGCGAGTATTGCGTGAACGCTGTTAAACGTCTGCTGTCGGTCGCGATTCAATCCAACGTCGCCACACTTCAGAAGCTGCAACTGCTCGATGATGTCAGTCTGGTTTGCGACATGTGGGAGGAGGCCTCGGCTCATGTTGTCGCCGACCATTACGATGCCATCGCCAATCAACTGGCGGCGGTTGGTGAACTGCATCCTGTCGCGACGATCCGGGCTGCTGTTCTGCGTTCGCCGATGTGGACCAACAGCAAGCTGAGATTTGCGTGGGAGAAGCAGGTTTCGCAGGACCTTGTCCGTTCGGCCTATCGTACCGATTGGCCCGACGCGATGCGCACCGGCCAGTCGGCCCTCTTCTGGAATGCCGGTGTGCATCCTGATTGGGTGCCTGTCGAACGCGCCGAAGTCGTCACCCGACAAGCACGCTGGGTCAAATCGATCGCTGTCGAGAATGCGCCACAACTGGATGACGGTCAATCCGGGATTATTCCTGGCAGTTGGCGTCACCCGCTGGCTCTGCAATGGAATAAAGAAGCCTACAATGTCCGCGCTGAACTGCAGGCCGCATTGACCGGGCAAACGTACGAGGACGCCTGCCGAGTGGTTATGTCTATCAACGTGAGCGAGGGGCCCGGGCTACTGCCCGACATGGACGATCGCCAGTTGTTCGTTTCGCTTCCCACGGCGGTTGCCTCCGCAATGCAGGCTCACCCTGAATTCGGGAAGCTGATGACAGACAAGTTTGGCCCGCTGGGGGTCATCCGCGTCCGCCAGGCCGTCCAATCCGGAGATGTCCGTGGAGTCCAATCCGCGACGCTGCAATTCTTCGGCACTGAAGCCGCCGCCGAAGCTCATCAGTGGTTGGGCGATCGCGATCTGTCTGCTGGCCGGTTCCCCTCCGCCGAAGAACACTTCCTGCTGGGACTGGCCCATTGCCTTCCTCGACAACGCGAAGGTCTGCAGTCCCGTCTGCAACTGGCAACCGCTCTCAACGGAAAACCGGCCGCAGATCCGGCGGGGGCTTCTGTGAACTCCATCGAACTCAGCGGTGCCAAGATCTCTGCGGCAGAGTTGGAGTCACTGGTCAAATCGCTTGCCGCTCGGCCATCCGCCGCGACACGATTCCAACACCCCGCCATCGCCGCGGCCCCGGCATTGAACCCGCTGGCTTATCGCATGGAACAACGAGCCACCTTTGATGGGCAGCCGGGACTCAGTCCCGATCGTTACGAATTTCATTATGGCGACCCTTTCGGCAAACAGTTGGCGGCGGTCTCCGACAGCCAGCGAATTTACGTCAGCAATCGTTTCCAAGTGAACGCCTATGCGCTCCCCGGCGGACAGCAGCAGTGGGCGCAGGGTCTGGGGAGTGAACAAGGTGAAGCCCACGGCATGCCATTCACACCGATGACTCCCTTGATCGCAGGCGATCGCTTGTTCGTACGACGACTTGCCAAAGGGGGCACCGAACTCGCCTGTTTGAATGCCGAGAATGGCAACGTCGTCTGGGCACAGCGGCCCGGCTTGCAGGTGATTTCGGATCCTGTCTTCTGGAACGGCAGCTTGTTCGCGCTGACACTGGCCAAAGTCGACGATGACCTGGTGCAAGTCGAAGGAACGCGATTCGATATCGAGTCGGGTGCGGCCACATCGTCGCAGCCGCTGTTCCGATTGCGAGAATCCAGCGAACGCTCGAATGCCGCTCAACTGACGGTCTCAGGCCGATTGGCCGTTTGCTCCATGGCGGGGATCTCCGCCTGTTTCGACGGATCGGGCGAGATCCACTGGCTGCGTCGACACCTCTGGCTTCCCAAGCAGGTTGATGATCTGGCGGACGATTTCCGGGTCGCACCACCGCTGATCCAAGGTAATCGTGTCGTCATGTCCGTCCCAGGCGTGCGGACGGTGACATGCATGGACCTGGAAACCGGTCGCCAGATTTGGACGCGATCGTTGTCTGATCTGCGTGGCATCATCGCGATGCAGGGATCCAAGATCCTGGTCGATACCGTCAGCGCGTTGACTGCACTGTCGACTCAGGATGGTCAGGTCGTCTGGTCGCGACCACTCGAATCGCGGTTGGAAGCGTTTCAGGTCAACGACCAATTCGTCGTCGCGTCTCAGCGAATTGCCGTGGCCTCGAACAAAACGCAGTCCAGCCTCGTCTGGCTCAATCTCGATACCGGCATCGATGTCGCTCAATCCGAATTGTTCGGCTTCGAACGCCCCGAATGTCAATTCGGCCCCATCATCTATGCAGGAAGTAAGTGGTGGTCGCTGGGAGGGCAGGGCTGGAAAGAAACCAAGCGCGAGCTCTTCGAACTCTCCGCAGTTTCCCCGTCGGTACCGGGCCCCATCGCCAACGTCGCGAAAAGTTGGATGGCGGACATCCCCACGTCGCAACTGATCGACCTGGCACTAGTGCTTCCGGGTTGGCGTCCCGAAGTGAACTACGGTTCTCGATTGCAGCTCACGCCCGGCGATGTCCGTGGAGAACAATACGTGATATCTGCCAAGTTGGATCAGCACAGAGATGTGCGCTTGATTCAACTGATCGATATCCCGAAAGATCGCAAGACGTCACTCAAACTGCGATTTGGCAACGCGGCGGATCGACGTTGGGCGTTGGTGGTCCGTGTCGGAGACAACCAGGTGCTCGAACAACTCGTCGAGGAATCCGGCAGCAACAACGGCTGGCGCGAAGCGATTGTCGACTTGACCCCATTTGCCGGCAAGCAGGTTCCCGTGCAGCTCATCCAGACACTGCCTCCACAGCAGCAACCCACAGAGGCGTTGTTGAAGCAGGCACTGGTTGTGGTCGAGTAGTTCTCTGACCCTGGTTGGTTCGGCCGTAGCCAATCTCGCCAAAAGATTGGGTTGTCATGGCGATGACCAACCTAACGTCGGTGACTATCTCAGTCTTTGTACTGAAACACCGTGTATTAACGCAAAGACGCCAAGTCGCAGGGACGCAATGCAAGCCAGAGAGTACGGTCTTCAGGATAGATCAGACACTTACCTGGCGACTTTGCGTCTTGCCGCCGCTATGCGAAATCGCCAATTGTAGGTATGCCTAATTCATATGCGTGGCGATCTTGTCGACCACCAGTTTCCCCACGTTCAGCGATGCCGTGGCGGCCGGACTGGGGGCGTTGCAGACGTTGATGACCAGGTCGTTCTCTACGATCAAGAAGTCGTCGACCAGATTCCCATCGCGAGACAGCGCCTGAGCCCGCACGCCTGCTGGAGCCGATACGAGATACTCGCCGCGAACTTCCGGGACCAGTCGCTGTAATGCGGCGACAAAGGCTCCCTTGTTGAAGGATCGCCACAATTCGTGAAATCCCATTCGCCAATGACGCAGCGCCATTCGAATAAAGCCGGGATAGGTCAGCGATTCCAGCGTATCCATCAGGTTGAAGCTGGTTTTGTAATAGCCTTCGCGTTTGAAGGCGAAGACGGCATTGGGGCCGCATTCGACGCCGCCGTGAATCATGCGGGTGAAATGGACACCCAGGAATGGAAAGTCTTGATCGGGGACCGGATAGATTAGTCCGCGACACAGGTGATGCATCGACGGTTTGAGTTCGAAATACTCACCGCGAAAGGGAACGATTTGTGCGTCGGGCCGCTGTCCTGATAGCCACGCGACTCGATCCGAGAACAGTCCGGCGCAGTTGACGACGAGTCTGGCTTCCAGTTCGCCCGCCGTCCCCTGGAGCAGCATGCGTCCTTCGCGACGATACATCCCTGTCACTTTGGCGCTGGTCTTGATCTCGCCACCCGCCTCGGTGATTCGAGCAGCTAACCGTTCGCAGACCTGGCGATAGTCGATGATCCCCGCTTCAGGGACATGGATCGCACGGATCCCGGCCGCATGCGGTTCGATTTCGCGCAGGCGATCACCGTCGATCATCTGGCAATTCACGCCATTCGCCAGGCCCCGCTCGTAGATCTTGTCTAACCGAGGAATCTCGTCGTTGTTGATCGCGACGATCACCTTGCCGCACAGTTGATATGGAATGTTCTCTTTGTCGCAGAACTCTTGCATGGCCCGCTTGCCTTCACGGCAATTCGTCGCTCGCAGGGAACCCGGTTTATAATAAATGCCGGAGTGCAGGACGCCGGAGTTATGTCCGGTCTGATGCTGCGCGACTTCGCGTTCCTTCTCCAGCACCACCACTGTTTTGCCGGGAAATCGTTCCTGTAGGCGATACGCCGTCGCCAAGCCGACGATCCCGCCCCCAATAATGGCCACATCTGCCTGCTGCATTGCTGTCGTTCCATCCGGTTGAAAAGATTCCGCTTTCGCTCCGAGCTAAAAGTGGCGGCAGTATAATCGACGTGGATTGCCTGGACTAACCACTTGCCGCCGTTGGACGCGAAAGAATGCGAGAATCTGCCGGAACGCTCTTGTACCGACATCACGGCGACAACTTGGAAGTGCTGCTGATACATCCCTCGGGAAACTACAATCGGAAGTCGCCGTGGTCGATTCCCAAAGGGGAACCCGACGCCGAAGAACCCTTGGAGGCGACTGCTCGTCGGGAAACACTGGAAGAGACCGGAGTCACCGCTGGTGAATTAGTTCCCCTGGGTGACATCATCTATCAAAAGTCACGCAAGCGAGTCTACGCATTCGCAGGGTTGGCACCGGCTGACGCGAATCCGCGGTGTGCTTCCTGGGAAGTGGATCGCGCGGAATTCTTGCCGATCGACCAAGCCCATGACCTGATTCATCCTGATCAGCGGATTTTCCTCGATCGGCTGCTGGATCTGCTGAGCTCCGGTTGAACTGACTCCCAAAGGAGTTGCGTCGACGCTAGCAGACTTTAATTTCGCGATTTCCTCACTTCTGCTCAAAAATCTCAGAACTCCGCGACACTTCGCCACGTCGAAGCGCCAATTGTTTCGGAACGACAGCCCTGACTAACGAGACACCTCGTGCTTGATGAGCCTGACCAACAGGCCGTGATCCGCGGATTGCGGCTCGGCGATCGAGACGCCTGGTCTGCCCTGTATGACGGATACAGTGCAGATATCTGGCGGTACGTCGCACGACTGGTCGGCGCGGAAGCCACAGCTGTGGCAGATATCGTGCAAGAAACATTTCTGGCGGCAGCTCGATCGGCCCGGCAATTTGATCCGCAGCGAGGAACCCTGTGGGCGTGGCTGTCGGGTATCGCGCATCACCAGTCCGCCCTGTACTGGCGACAGATCAATAAGGTGCAACGGTTGAAGGAACTGGTTGAAGCGAGAGCCGACGAATTGCGCCGCTGGCTGGAAACATCAGAAGCAGCCGACGAACCGTGGGCCCGGTTGGAACTGGCCGACGCGGTCCGCGGCGTGCTGGCCGATTTGCCTGCGGACTATGCGGCGCTGCTCACGGCGAAATACCTCGACGAGCGAACACTTGACGAGTTGTCTCGAGAATCGGGGGGAACCGTGGACGCGATCAAATCAAAGTTGGCCCGGGCGCGACGTGAATTTCGAGCCCGAATGGAAGTTTTAGTTCGCGAACCGACCATTCGTCGAAACGACTGCGAAGTTCGATAGACCTGTCCTGAAATGTGGCTATGACTCACGAGCCTGAACATCACCGAGACGAAACAGATCTGCAGGGGCTGCTGCGCTCCGTCGATCTCGATGCGCCTAGTCCTGATCTCGCCGCGCTGAACGCGCTGCGTCAACGAGCCGCCGATGAGTTCGCCCAAGCGGCTGCTGCCGAAGGTTCAACGCCTCCCACAACTGTTACTCCAGTTGATTCCAGACCAACGATCCCCAAAGATCGGAGAACCTCTATGTTAGCCCTCGCGATTCGTGGTTCGCTCGCCCTGTCCGCCGCCGTCGCGCTGCTGGCCGTCTGGTTGACTCCATTTGTTCCTCAGGTTGCCGGAGGGCCGATTCCCTTCTCAAAGGTGCTCGAAGAACTCCGCGGAGCTTCGACGTTGCGTCTGCAATTGGAGAAGGAGGGGCAGACCTCGGAAATCCTCGTGCGATCTCCTGGCCTCGTCCGGAAACAAGATTCGCCCCAGCGCTATCAAATCGCTGCCGGCTCGCGCTGGTGGAAGATCGACGAGGCTGAGAACACCGTCAGCGAAGGGGATTCCCCGTGGTTTCTTAGCCCCGATAAGCAGATTGACCTGTTGAAGCTGTTGGACGTCGGTGTGAAAGATGCGACGCCGTTGCTCGTGGCGCGGCCCCATCAACGAACGTACTACGGAGGGCGAGAGTGTTATGTCTATCTTGTGGACCTGCCAGTTGAACAAGGCCGAGTGAATGTGGAAGCATTTGTCGACGTCAAGAACAATCAGCTTGTTGGCATCACCGCTCGCGATGTTGCCGACGTGGAGGGCAAAATCCCACCGCTCGCAGAACTGCGCCTGCTCGCTCTCAATCAGCCAGCGGCCGACGAACAGTTTGCCGTCGCGAAGTCGCTGACTGAAGATGGCCGCATCGGCAAAGTGAGCGAATCCCAGGGGATCGTGGTATTGCGCCCGATGCTCGCCAAGCGTTGGACGCCGGTTTGTCGCGAAACGTTGCTGCGACCGGGTGACTGGCTGCGAACCGAACTGCGTGGGGCGAACGCTGTCAAAATTACGCTTGCCTCGGAAGTCGAACTCACGCTGGGACCGGGCTCGCTGATCGAATGCATCAGTCCGACACAGGCTCGGTTGCATACGGGGCAGGTGCAGGTGAAAGGTGGCGGGAAGCCAGCCGCCGACGACCAGCCTGAGAAAGCAGTTACGTTCACGTTGCTGGCACCGCGCGCCGGTGACCGCACGTTTAAGGCCAGTGACAAGAAGCTGGTTCGCGTCGATCGCGAAGAGAAACTGGTCGATGTGGCCCAAACGCCTGTGTGGCTCGCGGGATTTGAAGGAACGACGAGTAACGAGTCGCTGGGATCGCTGATCGTCAACCTGCCCGACGGTCGTAATGAACCGCTGACAGTCGGTTATCACAAGGTTTCAGTCGAGATCCGCGATCAGATCGCGCGTACGACGATTGAAGAGTCGTTCGTCAACCATACCCCTGCTCGATTGGAAGGGGTCTTCCACTTCCCGCTCCCGCAAGATGCATCGATCAGCGGGTTTGGAATGTGGATTGGTAATGACCTGGTCGAAGCGGATGTCGTCGAGAAGCAGCGCGCGAGAGAGATCTTCGAAACGATCCTGCGAGAAAAACGTGATCCCGGCCTGCTGGAATGGATGGGGGGCAACATCTTCAAGGCCCGCGTCTTCCCCATCGAAGCGCATTCGGAGAAGCGGATTAAGATCGTCTACACCCAAGTGTTGCCACTGCGAGCTAACCGCTATCGCTATTCCTACGGACTTCGCAGCGAGTTGCTGCGAACGAAGCCACTGCGTGAATTGTCGCTGAACGTCACTGTGAATTCCGCGATCCCTCTGAAAGCCGTATCGTGTCCCACTCACGCGGTGCGAACACAGCAAACCCAGCATTCGGCTCAAGTGGAATTCACGGCTCAGGAATACACGCCGACGCGAGATTTCGAGGTGGTCTGCGAAATCGATGGCAAGCAATCCGACGTGGTAGTGATCCCACATCGCCGCGGCGATGACGGCTATTTCCTCCTTCAACTCACTCCGCCGGGACCCGAAGGGAACTGGCAGCGAGAACTATTGCCCGACGGCAAATCGCTGGATCTCGTGCTGCTGTGTGACACCTCGTCGTCGATGGACTCTGAAAAACGGCGCCAACAAGCCGAGTTTGTCAGCGCGGTGCTGATGTCGCTTGGCAGTGACGATCACTTCCAGTTGGCCTGTGCCGATGTCGGCACAACCTGGTTGGCTGCCGAACCTTTGCCCGTCAACGCCGAGAACGCGGCGAAAGCCAGAGCGTTCCTGGACGAACGAGTCTCTTTAGGATGGACTAACCTGGATCGCGCCTTCGCCGACGTGATTCAGAAGTCGCCGGCCGACGCACAGGTGCTGTACGTTGGTGACGGGATCGTCTCGGCCGGCTCGACAGACCCGGCGGCATTTGTTCAACGCTTGAAGCAATTGATCAGCAATGCGGACAAGCCCGCCAGCGGAGCGAGACTTGTCTTCCATTCGATCAGCGTCGGCAGTTCGCACGAAGCCGTTGTCTTGAAGGGAATCGCCTCCACGACCGGCGGTTCATCGCGAGCCATCACCAATGAACAGACGCCGCAGATCATCGCGCTCGAACTGCTGAACGAAATTGCTCAACCTGGCTTGCGAGATCTGAACATCGAGTTCCGGGGCCTGAAAGTGGCTGCTGTTTACCCCGAGCAGCTTCCGAACGTTGCCGCAGGGACTCAACAGATCCTGGTCGGCCGCTATCTTCCAGAGGGGAAAGACCAGTCCGGCGAGATCGTGATCACCGGCATGCGTGGCAATGAGAAGGTGAAGTACGCCACGCATGTCAATTTGAAGGATGCCGAAGCGGGCAACTCGTTTATTCCTCGTCTGTGGGCCCGCGGTCACCTCGACCAGCTACTCGCTCAAGGTCAAAGTTCGCAGATCAAAGATGAAATCATCGGTCTCTCCGAAGAGTTTCACATCATCACCCCTTACACCTCCCTCTTAGTCCTGGAGTCTGACGCCGATCGAGAGCGGTTTGGGGTCAAACGCCGCTATGAAATGCGGGACGGGGAGAAGTTTTTCGCCGAAGGTCGCAGCAACGCAAACTTCGAACTGCTGCAGGCCCAGATGAAACGTGCTGGCGACTGGCGACTCGGTCTGCGACGACAGATTCTTCTCGGACTGAATGATCTCGGACGAAATCCACAACTGTTGCAACAGCAGCTTCACCAAGCGATGAATCCCTACTTCCGATCAGGGGGCTGGTACGAGAACGGCCCCATGGGAGCACCGATGTCTTATTCTGGCGGAATGGGCGGCGGCATGGGATTCGGAGATTCGATGGACTTCGTCAACTTCGACACATTTCTCGGCGAACAGCCGGTGGACCTCCTTGCCGCCGGAAGTGATGACTTGGGCGTGATCAAGGACATGAAGGATGGAGAAGATCTGAGCCTGGCCGTGGCAGAGCCTCAATCAGCAGATCGAGACGAGGACTTGAAGTCCTTGTTCGATGTATCCGAATTTGATCGGCGCATGGACTTTCAAGATGGGTTCGCGGATGCGATCTCGGTGAATGGCCAGTTGAGCAACGGACGCGCCTTCGCAATTGGCGGCAAGCGGAGATTGATCGATGCCGGTAAGAAGGCGGAGCTCGGAAAATGGGCTTTTGATCCATACGGGAACCGCAGCCATGGCCGTGCCTTTAAACCCTATCCCACCTTGGGCTACTCGGGAAGTCCCGATTACACCGGCTGGCTCAATTCGCTCTTCCCGATATTGGAAGCCCGCCCCCTGAACCGGCCTGCTGCACGACCTGCGGACGCCTGGTCGGCGGATGCGATTGAGCTTTCCAAAAGCCTGGCGCGAACAGAAGCACTCCGCAAATTTGAAGGAGGGATCGAATTCAATCGCGTCGTGGATCAGTTGGATCCCATCTGGAACCGCCGGTCCAGCCGTCATCGCGACCTCGTCCTCTATTCGCCGAGCGGATGGCTCACGAAGCCGCTCAATCCCCATCAGCAGACCGTCGTCCAGTATTGCACAGGGCGAGAACGAGGCACCTATTCCAGTTCATTCCTGTTGGGCCGCCAGCGACCAGCCGTCGAGGCCGATTTCGGCCCCGAAGCCATGGGCCTTTACGACGGCTCCGTCCTTCCGCTCCATGAACAATTCCGTGATCGCATCGCTCGAGTCGAGCCGGCGGGCCAGGATCGCGTGAAGCTGATTCTGACGATGAAGGATTCAACATTGGCCGAGCATCTGCTGATCGACACCGTGAAGCATGTGCTGGTCAAGCACGACTGGTTTGACGGCGAACGGCTGACGAGTTCCGAAACACGAGAGGACTTCGTCGAAGTGGCCGGCTCGTGGTGGCCGCAGAAGGTGTTCCATCTGGACGACGCCGGTCGCAAGACTTCCGAAACGACATTCGACGTGCAATCGCTACCGCGGCCTCGTTTCACCGAACGTCTCGATCAGGAACTGGCTGCCCGTCCTGCGGTGCAATTCATTCATCTCCCCTTCGTCAAACTGAGTGTCGCTCGACAAAGGATTGCCGATGGAACCGGCACCTTCGACGATGAACTGGCCATGATCCTGCATGCCGCCCAATCGCAGCAGTGGGAGCCAATGTGGAAATACGTCGAGGCGATGGAAAAACAGGGCGTCGATAAACCTGGTCTGCGCTGGATCCGCACGATATTGCTGCAGACGATTCGCAGGAATGAAGAAGCCCGAGAGCGGCTGCTTGCTGAAGCGAAGGAACTGGTCGCGAAGCCTCAGCCAGAGGACCTGTTTTTCACCGGATTTATCCTCGGTCGGGCTCAAGGCGTCTGTTCATCTGCCGAATTTCTGGAGTTCGTGCAACTTCTGAAACCAGTCTACGAACGTCAGCCGGCGGAGCTGGACGTGATGCTGCAGTGGGCCGGCTGGATGGCGACTTGCCAGGAGGGACTTGGCAATCATGAACAAGTGCTGGCATTGAAAAAGTCGATTGCCGAGCAGGGGCCCTGGAATCCCCATTGGCAAACCGACTACGCGCAACGCCTGTCCCAGGCAGGCCAATTCGATGCCGCTCATGCCTGGTTGCAGAAGGAACTTGCCCGGCCAGTGAAGCGGCGTCAAGAGGACGACGAAGTACTGCGCTCGGTTGTCACGGATCTGTATCGCACTCAGACGCGATGGGCTGATCTGCTGAAGTTTACGACGGAATGGATCGCGCTGAAGCCGACAACGCATTCGTATAACTCGGCGTATGCACAGCATCTGTCGGCTCTGGTCTTCAATGACAAAGTCGACGAAGCTTATGCTGCGGCGCAGCAGTGGATGAATGATTCGCAAGTCGAAGGGAAGCTGACTGCAGATCAGCAAATTCGTCTTGATGTGGCCGTCAACTTTGCTTTGGGCAGCGCCTACAACCTCTCCTATCAGCGGATGGAAGAACGCTGGAATCAGCCACTCGGCAAGCTGGTTCGCTATTATGTGAAGCACGCGATGCAACTGGATATCGCTTCACGCATCTTTACGCACTATCAGTTCCAGCAGTCCGACATCGCGGATCAGTTGCGAGGCGAATTCTTCGCCACGCTGCAGGCAGACGCCGCCACGCTCTCGCCGAATGTGATCAACAACCTGGTGAGCTGGACGATGTCCGGGCGAATGGAAGCCCCCGTTCCGATTCTGGGTCGAAAGCAATTGGACGCCTCGGAAATCCCGACGGCGCTGTGGAAAGAGATCGCCGCGTCTGTGCGATCGCGTTGGGAAAAAGCGCAAACGAAATTCGAGAAGCAGCAATTGTCGGAAGCTTTGAATTCGATCTACAGCAACCGCTTCCGCGATGATTTGCTGCTGCCATTCTTGCGAGAGCGCATCGCGTCGGCTCCCGCGGATCTCAAGCAGGCCTATATCTCCAGTCTCTTCGAAGCGTTGCTGGTGGCTGAGTGGACGGATGCGATCGAACAGGAAGCGTTCGATCGGCTGAAAGATCTGTCTGACGCTCCAGATGCAAATGACCGGCTAATCGTCGAAATCCCAGCGTTGTGCCGTTTGGTCGACTCGATGCTTGCCAATCGGCAACGGGTCGGCGAACGAAAGCTCACGGACGAAGGCGGCTTGGACAAACTGACCCGCAAGGAACTCGCCGCGAAGAAGCAGGGGATCCAGCGGAGCGGCAGAACAGAACTGGCCGCTCGCCTCCAACAAGAAGCGAAGAAAACGGATGGGCCGCTATCCAATTGGCTGACGATTGAACGAACGTGGATCGAGGTCAAGCTTGGTCAGAATCTGGGGGCCGTGGCGGAGACCTGCTGGAGGATCCTGGGTGATGCTCCTCCTGAACAGGGGAACCAAGACGACGACATTGACGATGCCATCGTCGCGATGGTTGAGCAGTCGCTGCCAGCCGTTGACCCGAAGGAGAATGCTCGCCTGTTGGAATCGAATCTCAAGCAGCGGGCACTGACGACGGTCATCAAACTGGCACTCCTGAAGTCGGCCAAGCCGGATGACGTCACTCGAATCATGAAGTTCATCGATATTGGAATCGAGCAGGATCGAGCGGCCGCCGTCAAACCGGCTGAAGGGAACACGAAGCCTGCTGAAACAGTCGGCGGTAATGAAGTCAGTCGCACCTGGCGCAATGCCAAGTTCCGCGTCTTGATCGCTCTCGATCGTGCCGACGAACTTGAAAAGGAACTGCGTGCGTGGATTCGGGACGATATCTCGACTGGCCCCTGGAGACAGTCGCTGGCTCGGTTGCTGGCAAAACGCGGCAAACTCGACGAGGCGATCCAATTGTTTGCAGCTTGTCAGAAAGACAATCTGCTTTCCGCAGGCGACTACAAACAATTGGCCGATTGGTATCTGGTGACGGATCGCCGCGATCAATACGAACGCAGCCGGATCGAGTCCTATAAGGTGATGCCGGAATGGCAATTGAACCAGCTCATCTATCAACTGGTTCATCGCTGGGAGCAACGAAACGCGACATTGACTGTGCTCGATGACGATACGCTCCTGGCGTTCAAGGCCCTCTTCGAGAAGTCTGCCCAGCCGGAAAACTATCTGTGGCAGCTTCGCAGCCTGTACGCGAATTCACGTGACTTTCGCACGCTCCAGATCCTGCCCGATTCGCTAATGGGGCGGACGCCTCAGCAGATTTATGCGTTCTTACAACAGCTCAATGGAAGCATCCTGTACGAAATTCGAAACGAAGCCCCTGCGGATGAGATCCTGGGTCGAATCAAAGTGCTGAGGGCAGGCGAACGAACGGTGACCGATCTTCGGGCCCTCGATCTGCTCGAAGCTCTGGTGGAAAGAAAGTCGTCTGAAGTTCTGGATCAGCCCGGCCCACATATCGAGGCATGCCTGGCCGCACTGCGACGGGCGTTCGAGCGAGAATGGGGTACGGGTGAACCGCGGATGATGTCCAGCTTCCTCTTCAATCTGGGCGGCCTGCCCGAGAAACTGGCGGCCGAACAACTTCGTGAGATGCGGGAACTGCAGAAGCTGGCTCCCACCCTCTCTCGCGATCATCTGAGCATGACCAGTGATCTGTGTCATCTGATCGGATCCACGTACCGCCGCCTGGACGAAGCCATTCGTGAGATGGCAATCGAAGTCCGCGACTACTCGCAAGCGAACGGGAATCAATGGCCACATTCAGATATCGAAGCGCTGAACCGGTTCGTGTCGCTCTACGAGCAGGCAGGGCAATACATGGCTGCGGAAGCGATGATCCACAAAGTCCTGCTCAAGCCCGAGCATGCCGAGCAGCGGAAGTGGCTGACAAACCGACTGATGCCGGTCTACAACCAGGCTCTGGAACACGACGGCGCGGTCTCGTTTGGATCGGGACGAAGCAAGCTGTTTGAACCGATCTACAAGTATGTGCTCAAACAGATCGACGAATCGCTGGACGAAAATGAGCGTTACAATCTGGTTTCGCAACTCAGCAGCACGTTTGAAATCGCCAATCGCCACAAGGTGACTGGCACCGCTGACATCGTCCGCAGCTTCGCCTTTGACGTGATGCCGGCACTGTTGAAGAAACAGATTTCTCAGTACCGCAATACGGTCACAGCGCCGATACGCAGTATTGCGGATATCTGCGGACCGAAAGACGCCTTGCGTTACGTTATCGAGCGGATGGAGCAGTACCCGCAGCGCCTGGAAATCTCGTGGGAAAGCTCATGGCAGACGTTCGCGAATGAACTCGGCAGCCGCCGGCAGGCAGTCGGGGCGTCCGATCTTGATGATCGAGTACTGAAGCTGGTCATTCGCGAATTGCGGCGTGATCTCAAGACGTGCGAACCTCGCAATCAAGTCATCTACTATCAGCATGACCAGTACTTCTGGAAAGAGAAGGCTGACGACTTTGCCAAAGCGGCTGAAGCTGTGCTTGCCGAATACAAGACCTCTGGACGACGATCGCAGTCGGTCGCTCGCTATTTCTGGAGCGGCTTGCCCAAACAGGATCGCGCGATTGAAATCTTGTTGATTGCTCACCAACAGACGCTGCTGGACGCCGCTGCCCAGCGGCAACTTGTGAACTGGTTGCATGAACGGAAGCGATATGCCGAATCGATCCCGATCTTGGAAAGCCTGATCGCGATTCGACCAGATCAAGTCGAATTTCAAGTTTTGTTGATGCAAGCCTATTTCCACTCTCAGCGGCCGCAACAGTTGGCTGAGTTGATTCAGCAGAGTCACGACTATTTCCATCAGGAAGGTCGCTGGACCGAGCATAACGCCGCGGCTCTGGGTAATGGCTGTTTCAGTTGCGATGACCGCGAACGGGCGTTGGGATATCTGATCGAGGCGATTGCCCTACATCAACGTACGAATCCCGGCAGCGGGCTGAACGACGGTACGCTGTCATCGTACTACGGGACGCTTGCCAATACGTACTCGGCA
>CBIHQO010000026.1:0-18589 GCA_966211735.1 uncultured Schlesneria sp. | reverse complement strand
CAACCATTGGCAGGTCTTTCGACTTCAGGCAGATCAGGACGTTCGCCTCTTCAAACAGGAATGAATTTGATGCGACTGGCA
Source organism: uncultured Schlesneria sp. (assembly GCA_966211735.1). GTDB lineage: Bacteria > Planctomycetota > Planctomycetia > Planctomycetales > Planctomycetaceae > Schlesneria. The sequence continues at coordinate 18,508 of CBIHQO010000026.1, read as the reverse complement.
CTTCAAACAGACTATTCGCTGCGGACACTGATGTACCTCGCGACTCGACCAGGTCGCCAGACAGTCGCCGGGGTCGCGGAATTCTTTCAGATTTCACAGGCTCACATCGGGAAGGTCGTGCATCAACTTGCACGCCTCGGTTATGTCCGCAGCATTCGCGGAATTGGCGGTGGATTGGAATTGGCCCGATCTCCAGACGAGATCTCGGTGGGCGAAGTCGTTCGGGCGGTGGAAGGGAATGTCCACCTGTTGGAATGCATCGGCATGGACGACGTTTGTGTCATCCAGAGGCATTGCAAACTGCGAACGGTACTCGACCGCGCCGAGCGCATTCAATTCGAATACTTGGATACAGTTCGGTTGTCAGATGTCCTGCCGTACGGGCTACCGGAACGAGCAGCCAATCAAGCCACAATGCGGGCGCGTACGACGACGCCAGTGGAACCCGGTGGTCCATCGACCAAGCGCACGAAACCCCGCGGTGGATCCGCATCAAGTTAATTCTACCCAGCAGAGACAACCGCTCGCATGGTGCGAAAGGTCATTGTCGACTGGATATTCGATGAGGAACGGAAAATGGTACTGAACGCTCGCAGACTGTTTGGCATTGCAACCGCTGGAATTCTGGTAACTAGTCTCGCTTGGGGCCTGCTTGGAGCTGCGGAGGGACCAGCCAAGCCCGCCGCAGACCCGGCCATCGAACGAACTCGCGAACAAATCAAGATGCTGGATGACATTTACAAGACGACGGTGGTAGCGATCACGGATAAATACGTTCACAAGGAAACAGATTCACCCGCGATCATCGTCGCCATGGGATTATTCGATGCCATGAAGAAGAAGGGGTGGCATGCAGTCCGACTGATCGATGCCACCGGACAGCCGTATGACGACAAGAATGTTGCCAACGACGAATTTGAAAAGGCGGCAGTGAAGGCGCTGGCTGGTGGCAAAGACTATTACGAACAGGTCGTTACGGAGGACGGAAAGCAGCGATTGCGAGCCGCCACACCGGTTCCCGTTGTCATGAAGAAATGCACGATGTGTCACGAGAATTATAAGTCCGTAAAAAGTGGTGTGGCCATCGGAGTCCTGACCTACGATGTTCCCGTGAAGTAGACCGCCCCTGCGTGAACCCAGCCGCCATCGCGCCGACGATCAAGCGCATTGATCGTTCGGCGCGATGTGCCTCTTCGCGTCGATTAGTGACTTCTCAGTGATAAACCAAGCAGCAATCCAGTGCTGACGGATTCAAGGTCACCTCGAGTTCGTCAACATTCGCCAATACACCTTGATAAAGGAGCTGACTATGGCGATACCACATGCGAAACCCGGACAGTCTGTTGATATCCGGCCTCTGGGCGAAAAGTTGAAGGTGTCTGTAACGACCACATTGGTCAAGACAAAGAAGCTCGAAGTCATCCGGCTCGTATTGCCTGCCGGAAAAGAAATTCCGCCGCATCACGTCGGGGGCGAAATCACAGTTCAATGCTTGGAAGGGGCCGTGAGCTTTTCCGTCGGCAGCCAAACGACACTTCTTGAAGCCGGTCAGTGGTTGTACTTGTCCGCCACGGAACCCCACAGCCTCAAAGGAATCGAGGACTCCTCAGTCTTGGTGACGATCCTCTTGACGTAGGTGTCGTGACAGTAAAGGGACACTTCATGCCCATCAAGCTCAAGCGCGCCTACGATCCGCCTGCTCCAGCAGACGGCTTTCGAATCCTGGTGGACCGACTTTGGCCTCGCGGCGTGTCAAAGGACTCCGCCGCGATTGACTTGTGGATGAAAGAGATTGCGCCGACGACTCCCCTTCGGAAGTGGTTCGGCCATGCCCCTGCGAAATGGACTTCGTTTCGGACACGCTATTTTCGGGAGCTCGACGAGCGAACCGACATGATCGCCGACCTTCGAGAGCGCGCTCGACACCACACTGTCACGCTCGTTTACGCCGCGAAAGACGAAAAGCATAACCATGCGCTAGTGCTCCAGAAGTACCTCGACGGGCACGTGGAATAGCATTTACAAGGCTGAAGCGCCGAAGTGACCGGACGCAATTCTGCTCACTCTGCAGTTTGGCACGGGTGCTGCTCACTCACCGATGACTCAAGTCCGTGGCACCCATACCAAATCCGCAACAGCCATCTTCGCACGCGATCTACGAGTCAATGATCAGGCATAACCGTGTGCGAACGACTAGAGGAGTGTCGATGAGCATCGCGTCTAGCACGCAACAAGGATTTCCGAAGGGTTGCCCGGTTTGCGGCCAGACAGTTTGCATTGAACAATCTCTGCCATTTGGCGATGTCTCCTGTGCGGATTGCGGAAGCTCTCTCTGGTTCATCAGCACCGAACGCAAGATGCGTCTGCTCGACCCCGCGAGTGAAATCCCCTCAAAGTTGCTGCTCACGCGATTCGGCATCAGTGTTGATGACCTTCGCAGCCGGCGCATGCAGGATCTGCCGATCGATTCGCTGGAACGAGTCGACCTTGTTCTTGAGCTGGAGGCAGCGACGGAATAGGAACATTGTTTTGGGATCGGGTGCCACGGATTTGGAGTCGTCGACGTGGCCATGCCTTTGATTGAGGACACCGCCACACCAAGACGGTGAAACCGTGGCTCCCAATGCAAAGCCTGATGCCCGAGTTCCAATCCGCAGGGCATATGCCAACCGCACGCACAACTACACGCTGGTTCGTGTCACGGTCTGTTTGTCGATTGGTGTTGCCTGCCAACGAGCCTGGAATTTCAGCGCGGTGGCGCTCAGCCGCTGAGGAAGACTGGTTTCAATCAAAGTCGGGATGCCGTTGATACGAGTGAGGCAAATCTGGTTGCCTTTTCCGTCGGTCGCCTTGGCAACGACGGGATGATCTTGATCAATCTGATCGGCTGGAAGGATTCGTAACGCCGCATCCCACATGGCATGATTGCCGATCTGGGTCAGTGCCACTTCTAGAATCTGAATGCCGTCAAACGGTGTCATGTCTCTGGCTCCGTCTATTGGATCTGCCACACACGATTAGAAGCGGAGCGCCCCGTCACGTTCAGGTTGATAGATAACTTCTTCGACTCTCAACTCACGCCAGCCTTGCGGAACGCGCCAGCGAAACTCGTCACCCGCTCGATACCCCAGGATCGCTGTGCCAATGGGTGCCAGCACCGAGAGTTTGTTGTTGGCGATGTCGGCGCGTTCGGGATACACCAACGTATATGTTTCAACCTCGTTCGTGCTCAAGTCACGAAGCGCAACCGTTGAATTCATCGTGACGACATCATCTGGCACGGCATCTTGTGACACGATCTGCGCTCTGCCGAGTTCCGTCTTCAACTCGTCGAGACGATCTGACCCGCTAATCAACCGAACGACGCTCGAAGCGAGCAGGGCTTCCAGTCGCTGATGGTCTTCTGCCGTGATGATGATTTGCCTGCTAGTCATGATTGCAGCTTTTGAATGTCGCGAAGCCATCTCTTCCGATGACTCAAAGTTGTGTCCTCCTCACTGACAATGCAATTGCCGAGCCACCAATATAAAGACCACCTGGTTTTAACGGGTGCAGATCCTCAACCCGAGGAATTCCAATGTATTCCTCGGGTTGAAGTGAAAGAGCAAATCGAATTGGGCGCACGAGGCGAGCTGTCACTGTGTGTTGACAGTATCGCAAATAATAGACATTCCGCGGCGGTTATCGGCGATAGTCGGCCGCAAGGATGGCATGCTTCTTCAGCAGTTTGTGTAGTCCTTGTCGAGACAGATCAGCCTGATTTGCCGATCGCACGACGTTCCCCGCGTTCTCTCGCAAGAGCGCAATCAAATAGTCGCGCTCGGCAATCTCCAGGGCCGCAGCGTGGGACCCTGATTGAGCGCCATTTCCCCCAGCAGCCGTCGCGACCTCGAGCGAAGCACGTTGGATTGCCGCCGGCAGATCGGCCACAGCAATCTCCTGCGTACGGGTCATCGCCAGTCCATGCTCGATAGCGTTGCGGAGTTCGCGAATATTGCCGGGCCAGGTGTACCGCTTGAAAAGCTCGACGGTCGACTCCGCAAATCCAATCACGCGATTGTTCGGCACCCGTAACTGGTCCAGAAAATGATTTGCCAACAGCACCACATCGTCACCGCGCTGCCGCAACGCAGGCAGTTCGATATGAATCACGGCGAGCCGATAAAACAGGTCGCGCCGAAACCGTCCGGCATTGATTTCCACTTCGAGGTCGCGATTTGTGGCACAAATGAAGCGAACATCGATTTGTTGCGGAACAGATTTACCTAGCGGAATGAATGTCTGCTCTTGTATCACGCGCAGCAGCTTCGCTTGTAGCGGCGCCGGTAGCTCTCCAATCTCGTCGATGAACGCCGTTCCACCATCGGCCTGGCTCAGAAGTCCCGCCTGGTCTTTGATCGCGCCGGTAAAAGAACCTTTCACATGGCCGAACAGCAACGACTCAAACAGCGTCTCGGGGATCGCCGTACAGTCGACGACTTGCAGGGGCCCATTCGCACGTGAACTGCGGCGATGAATTGCGGTCGCCACCGCCTCTTTACCTGTACCGCTCTCACCGGTGACCAGCACATTGGCATCTGTCGCGGCCACCCGTTCGATGAACTCGGCAAGCTCCAGCATGGGCCGGCTCTCTCCGACCAATTCTGAAATGCGACGGGATTCGTGCGGATCTTTGACTGGCTTCGGCGACTCTCGCAGGCGGTGAGATAAAACGCGCCGGACGCTGGAAACCAGATCATCGAACTTGACCGGCTTCAACAAGTAGTCGGCGATTCCCAGGCGGACGCTTTCAATCGCCGTGGGTAGCGATGGAGCACCAGTTACAATGATCAATGGAACGTCAGGCCACTGTCGCCGCCCCTCCCTTAGCAGTTCCAACTTAAGATTGCCGGGCATGTTCAGATCAGAGATGATCAGATCAAACGGTTCGCGCGCCAGCGCGTCCAGGGCGGCATTTCCGTCCGCAGCACAGTGGCAGTCATAACCCGCTTTACGCAACAACTCCGCCGTGGTTCTCAGGAACAACGGCTCATCGTCGGCAATCAGAATGCGGGCCAGCGGTGTGTCAGGCATCATTCGTCTCCGCGGGCACATCCAGGCGCAGTGGGAAGATGGCAGAGAAGTGACTCCCCTCCCCTGGTTCGCTGATCACCTCGATCCGGCCTCCCATGGTTTCAATCAAACTTTGCGAAACGGACAAGCCGAGCCCCATGCCCCCTTCCGTATCGCCTTGCTTGGTGCTGAAGAATGGATCGAAAATCCGAGCCAGCACATGGTCGGGAATCCCGGCGCCTCGATCCACCACAGTGACCGCGATTTCTCGCCGATTGCGACAAATGGTCACAGACACTTCCCCGTCTGGCCGCGAGGCTTGGATCGCATTGCGAACCAGATTGTAGAGAATCTGTTTGACCTCGCCTTCGACCAGCATTACAGGGGGTAAATCTTCCGACGCTTCGAAAGCCAGACGAACGTGGTTCTTAGTGGCGGTGTTCGCCAGCAACGCGATGACCTCTTGAACTGTTCGGCTCATGGCAAACTGGCGAGGCGTCTGAGTCGACCGTCCGTAAAGCTGGTACATCTGATGTGTAATTCCGCTGATCCGCTCAAATTCCTTGTCGACAAGTGCCAGCAACTCGTAGTGCTCATGTTCCGGTGGAAGCGATGACTTGATCAGTTCAAACGCATTCCGCATCCCCGCCAGCGGATTGTTGATTTCGTGAGCGACTCCGGCGGCAAGTTGCCCCAGGGCGACGAGCCGTTCCATCTGCCGCTGCCGTTGTTCGAGTTGCCGCAGCCGTTCCGTCCGTTCTTGCACAAGTTGTTCCAGATGATCGGCGTACAGCCGCAGTTCCTCACGCATGGCGCGGCGTTCCGTCACATCTCGCACACTCGTCCTGAATCCCAGATAATGTGTCTCCTCCTCATACATGGGCTGCCACGAGAGCGACATCCACCGCGACTGCCCCTTAGCCGACAAGCTGCGAAACTCCAGGCTCTCGCCCGAGCCTTGATTGCGAGCCAATGCCAGCGCGCTTTCGATGCTTTCCCGATCTTCGGGAGCAACGATCGGCAGTGGATAATTGGGCATGGCCAAGCACTCTCCGACTGAGTAGCCCGTGATGCACTCCACTGCGGGATTCACCCACAGCAATCGTCCGTCTGGTGCGTGCCAGCTTTCCCAGTCAACGGTGTAATCGGCAACCGTCCGAAACCATCGGTCTCGACCCGCTCTGATCGCAGCCACCGTCGGAGTTTCAAAGTCATCCTGCTTGGGAAGATTCTGATCCTCTGGAATCGACACGATAAACTCCCAGAATGAATATCGGTCAGCGAGCGAATCACCCGGAGACTCATATCCATGAAACACTCTGCATTCGCAGCTTGATGGTCGAAGTCAGAACTTCGGTCGCCCATTCTATCACGACGTTCGACAAATGAGCGTGCGCGAACTGCACGAAGAATACCCGATGATCGGGTGCCGGTTTTTGAATCTTCGACAAGGCCGTGTCTTCGATCGGGGTTATCCTTGGGTGCCATCGGCGTCAACAACTGGCGACACCGTCAACATGCATGGACATCTTGTGCCCGCTACTTCTGCTGGATGGGAATGGAAATAATCAAACCCGCCGTTCGATTCGCGGTATTCTTGCGATCGGGCACATGACACTTCAGGCACTGGTTCGTCAACGCGATCGAGCCCGCACGCCGATAGACTCCCTCCTCGACCTGCTCAAACTCTTTCTTTCCGGACTTCAATGCCGCCACCGCCGCGTCCTCAAACGCCCCCTTGGCCTTATTGTCAGCATTCATCGCTTGCCCTTCCACGGCCAGCCAGCGAAGTTTGACATGCTGCTCTTTTTCTAATTCCGCGAACGTCTCCTGAAGCACCGCGGCCGGAATCGGCAGGCCTTCATCCAATCGGTAAAACCGATGATGCACTGCATGTAATGTGGAATGAACGGCTGTATGCAAGATTTCAGCTTGCCGTCGGGCCTCCTGCAACGAGGGGCGCGCGGCTTCGGCTGTCCCGGCCGCGTCGACCACAGCCTTCTTTTCCGAATCGCCTATTGGTTCGTCACTCAACGCAGGCGTGAGCGAAGCAATGCTTAGTGTGATCACAAATGCCGCGCATGCGCATCTCATCTACTGGTATCCTCAGAGAATCGTGATTGAGATATCTCGGTATCGCTGATCGCAATTGTTGGGCCGCGACATCGCCCGCATCGTAACGTCGATCGTCTGGTGCGTCGCATGTGCCAGCGATCTGGCGGTACCAACCCTCGGTGGTCGAGTGAGTTTTCTGTGACTGGAACGTATCATCCGCAATCCCGCACTGCGCCAAGCTCTCAACTCACCGCGCCAGAAAGAGGACTTCACGATGTCTCACAAGGTTTCGCATCGTCGATTTTTCTAACCGCCGCGGCAGCAAGGAATTGGTCTACCCACCATTCTTCCGTCAGGAATCCTGGCGGGACCGCCCCCCCAATGAGCGACTTTCGTCTGCGTGTATTGGCATGGGTGGCCAGATGCGCGGTTCTCTCGTCCCGGAACTCACCAAGATCGATCAGCAGATTGTCGCCATTTGCGATGTCGACAAGCGGCAGCGCGACAGTGCGTTCCAGGCGATCGGGTTGACCAACGTCAAGGCGTATCACGACTATCGCGAACTGCTCGACAAAGAGACCGGAGTCGGTGCCGTAATCATCTCGGCGCCGGATCATTGGCACTTCCCCATTTGCCAGGCGGCTCTGTAGGCAGGTAAGCACGTCTATTGCGAGAAACGGCTCCCTCATTCCGTCGCGGACTGTCGAGCCCTGGAGCAACTCGCAACCAGACATCCGAAGCTGGCCACTCAGATTGGCAATCAAGGTTGCTCGACCGAGGATTTGAGACGGAGCTTTGAACTCATTCAATCGGGCCTGTTAGGCAATATTACCGAAGTCCACGTCTGGCATCTCGCTCATAGTTGGCCGAAACGGCGTCGATCGTCTGGCCACCAGCAATCCGACTCTGGCAGGGTACGATCGGGGTTTCGGGCTGGAAGGCGATTTCATGGCCATCTTCGAAATATCTGGTTGCGGAATATTCCGTAACGTCGTCCGGCCGCAAATGGATTAATCCTGGGTACTCAGTAGTGCTGCGTAATTGCGGCGCGATGGCATCACTAGTACAACAGACTACTTGTGACAACGGAAAGTAGCGTCGTCCGAGTGTTGCCGTCGCAATCTGCCACGTTCGTCTACGCCACTGAGACCTGACACGATGTTCGATCCTTATCGAAAATGGCTTGGAATCTCCGCAAAGGATCTCCCTGCGAATCACTACCGCCTGCTAGGGCTGGAGGTGTTCGAGAGCGATCTAGATGTCATTGAGGGCGCTGCCGAACGGCAAATGACCTTTATCAGGCAGTACCAGGCGGGTGAATATGCGGCCGATGCGGCTCGCATTCTGAATGAACTTGCGACAGCACGTCTCTGCCTGTTAAAGCCCGCCACGAAAGCTGCCTATGACGCTGGTCTACGTCAGCAGATTGCCGCGGCCAGCGTCATCGCAGCAAAGGCGAGTGACTCGGGTTTGTCATTCACTGATGCCGAACTTGAGACACAGGAACGATCTCCGCGGTCAGGGAAGAAATCCAGGTCGAAAAAGGCGACAGGTCCATCGCCACTGGTACTAATTGGCGGTGGTGTTGGGATCGCCGTAGTTGCGTTGCTCGCATTTCTCGCAATGGGATCGCGCAAGCCTCGCGTCGAGAAGCCGACCACGGAGAGCATCACTTCGACCGAGGCTGCGAGCCCCGCCACTAAAACGACGGCGAAACCGCTCATTCCAGTAGCGAAACCGGTCGCATTGTCGTCGGCAGCCTGGTCAGATCCCGTGGTGGTCGCGGAGCCCGCTGGCGCACCGATTGATCTGCTGAAATCGGTTGATCTGGAACGCGATACGTTCATCGGATCATGGGAAAAGGCCGGGAACGCTTTGATTGGAAATCAAAAAAGCGAACTCTATCTGCCGGTCCAGTCCTATGACGATTACCAGTTAATGTATCAAGTGCGTCGATTGGACGGGCAAGACGCGTTGTTGCTGGGGTTCATGATGGCCGGTCGGCAGGGGATGCTGGTCATCGATGGCTGGGAGGGTAAATTCACTGGCCTCTACGTCGACCGACGGGAGCCAAATGACAATGCCACGACCAACCGTGGTCCCAAATTCACAGACCAGTCGGCCACGATTGTGCTGACCGTCCATCCCGGACATCTGCACGCGACCATGGACGGCAAGACCATCGTGGATTGGCATGGAGATCCCGATCGACTTTATCTGCATTCCTATCACACATTCGGCTGCCGCGAATGCCCACTCATCGGAACGGTGCTTGCTCGATACGTGTTCGAGAAAGCGACTTTGACTCCGCTGAAACCAGAGAAGGTGACTCCACAGCCTTCGTCGCTGGCAAGCGAAGTCAATGTTCTGGAGATGCTTGATCTGGATCGCGATGTCGCTCGCGGCGTTTGGAGCATGAATAAGGGAACACTGTCGAGCCCTGAACATGGATACGCCCAGGTCTACCTTCCGACGGTTGTTCCCGAAGCATACTCGCTGTCGATGACGGTCGAGATGCCTCCCAATTTCCCAGGGGATTCGCTCGCAATCGGTCTGATTCGAGAAAAAAGACCAGTTCAATTCACCATTACGAATGGGGCTGCTGGGTTGGACACGATCGATGGTCGCCGCTGGGAAGCGAACGAGTCCCGCCTGCCTGGTGGATTGCTGACTCCTAATAAGCCAATCCAGCTCGCGTTCACAGTGACGAAAGCCGGGGTTCGGGTCGATATCGATGGTCACACCCGGCTTGACTGGCGTGGAGATTCTCGGCGGCTCAGTATGCCAGACGATTGGGCAATCGCGGACAATCGTCGATTGTTTTTGGGAGCGGGGCGGCACCTCAAATTCAAGGACGTCATGCTCGGGCCGCCGCTTCCAGCGCCAAAGATTGCGAACGTTCCATCGTTGGTGATCGGAAAGCCGATCGATCTGCTGCCACTGATTGACGTGCAACGAGATTCCACTGGCGGAACCTGGGAGCGCGACGGAGCGGCACTTCGATGTCGGGGCGATGTCAAATTCAATTCGCTAGTGTTACCAGTCGATGTTCCGGGAGACTACACGCTGCGGATGCGCGTCTCCCGTCTCGATGGCGGCGATTTGAAAAATGACTGCCTGATCGTCAATCTGCCGACTGACAAGACGAAGGCCGAAGTCGAGATTGATGCTCTAGCGTCCACATCCAGTGGTGTGAGACTCGATTTCCTGAATTTTGATCAGACCGAAACATTGCGACGCGGTGATCCCGTGATCCCGCCTGAAGGCTCACACGATCTGGAGTTCACGGTCCGACAAAATCAAATGAAGGTGACCAAAGCGGACGCCACCATCATCGAGTGGAACGGAAATCCGCAGAGATTTTCTGCCGCTAGTGGAGTAAGGTCGCCAGTACGGCGGATTGCGATTGGAAGCCATCACCAGTGTCTTCGTTTCGAGCGTCTGGAGTTGGAAGCACTTCCAACGCAGCGATTCAGTCCCGCCCCATCGTCGACCGATGGTCAGATCCTGCCCGTGCTGGATGTCGATCGAGATAGCCGATTGGGAAAGTGGACCGTGACCGATGGCAGTCTGGCTTCGCCAAAGGCCTCGGTCGCAAGATTGCGAATCCCGTTGACGGTTCCAGAGCGATATACGCTGAGCGGCGAAGTGACGCGGGTAGATGGGATTGATGAACTTATTTTTGGTCTGATCGTCGGGGGGCGTCCTTGCGAAGTTGTCATCGACTGCGTGCACGGCACAATCTCGGCTGTCGCACTGGTGGACGGACGGGATGCCGTTCAGGTGCCCAATTTCACACGTAGAGTTCACAACGCGCCGTTGTTACCCCGTGGGGAAGCGGTCAAATTCCAATGCCAGGTCACGCCGGACACGATCGTCATGACATGTAACGATCAAGAGGTGATTCGCTGGCATGGCGATGCTCGTCGATTGTCACAACGCCCCTCGTGCTACCCCCCGAATGAATGTGATGAAGACTTTACTCATCTGTCTCTAGCCAGTTGGGAATCGGTCTTCCAGTTCAAGAACTTGGAACTACGACCGATGGAGCCAGAGGTGGCCAAAGAACTGGAGGCCAGTTTCTCGGGGCCGTTCCCGACGACACCTCAAGCGGACGTGCCATTGATCACGACGAAGGTTGCCGCGTCGTCGGACACAAAGCCCGGCAGTCCGATGCCGACGCCATCGGACGCAAAAAGTACGGAAGTTAAGCCGGGTGAATGGATCGATCTTCTAGAATGGTCAGAGGGAGTTGATTGGACGCCGCGTGGCATCGAGTGGAACAGGTACCTGTCGCAGAAGCCCACGAAAGCGGGGATTAGTTTTAAGCCAGAGCAAGGGGGGCGTTTTCCACTGCCGGCGATCATCGAGGGTGAATATGACATGGAAGTCGAATTCACACGTCACGAAGGAAGGTTTGATGCGGCCATCTACTTTCCAGTCGCCAGTCACCCGGTCCGAATGTTAGTCGCTGTAGGTGGAGGTGAAGCGTCGACGATTGCATTTGAGAATAACAAGGTCATTCGAGAGTATCGACCTGGGCAGTTTTCAAACGGCGAACGGCATCGCGTTTTCGTCCGAGTGCGTCAGAACGGAGAAAATGCGTCTTTCAACGTCGACTGGGATGATCAGAAGGATTACTTCACTTGGGAGGGTGACCCGAAGAATCTTTACTACCGTGAGAATGGCTTGTGGGACGTCACCATGCTGCAACATGCGTGGATCGGAAGCCACGAAAACCAACTCACATTCCAGAAGGTTCGCATTCGTTCACTGTCAGGTTCTATCCGAAGAGATGTGATCACCCAGGAGGACCGTAATAGAGATCTGAAGAACGGCTACGTACGACTTGTCGGCGAAGACGCTAGTGCCGTGAAAGTGGGCTGGGCGAAGTTCACAGTCAATCAAGTTCCGTTCGCTGTTTCACCAGATCACGTGTGGCCGATGATTACCCGCGACTTCAAGCCCTGTGATGATTTCTACGGCGCTCATGCTCCATCACGGCTGAAATGTAATATTCCGAGCGGCGCGAAGAGTTTTTCTGTTGTCGGCTTCAACCCAGCTAGTCACGAAGCAAAGTTCGCGGTTTTGATCGACGGTGAAGAGGTGCATCGATCAGCACAAACGGGACTCGAAATCATTAAGGTGGATATTCCTCCTAAGGCGAGTCTGTTAGAACTGGTGACGGATGAATGCGGAAATGAGGAATATGATCACACTCATTGGTGCTATCCGCGATATCATACGGTCACTTCGGACCGTCTCACCGACAAGATGCTCGATGGCAAACCGGGGACATTGAAATTTTCCGTCGCCTCAGGCAATGCGCCTTGGCCTGTGACTCGTAACCAGCACATTGGACCCTGTCGCTATGTTCCAGTCAATTTTCGTGATGCGACGCTTTGCGACGAATTCTTGTATGACCACCCGCCATCAACGGTGACGTATCAAGTTCCTGAAGGAATGACCCGATTCACAGCAATTGGTTATTGCGTGTGGAGCAATCATGTGAAGTTTGAAGTGTGGGCTGACGCCAAGCGGATCTATGAAAGTGCGCAGGCGGGGATTGTGCCAATCGACGTGAAACTACCAGCCAAAACCAAGACCGTTGAACTTCGTGTGAGCGATCTTGGCGATGGGAGGGCGGACCATGCGTTGTGGTGCTATCCTCGCCTTTATCGCAAATAGATTCGCCCGATGCAGTGCGGGAGGAGGCATTCCGATTGGGATTGCTATTCCAAATCGGGGGCAAATTCGCGGAGCCTGCCCAACCAGATCACGGCATGCCGGCGTTTTTGGACGCTTTCATTCTCTTGAGCAGGAATTGCCGGACGAGAATACACGCCGATGACTCGTTGACTGCGATCGAAGACGGGGCTGCCTGACCAGATTTCGTCGGCGACATCCCCTGCGAACTTCATCGTCAACGAAAGATCACTTTCATTCTTGACCGGAGAATTCTTGGTGCTGACACGTTCCTTCACATCTCCGGTCTTGTGGACACCATCGGTTTGAGACTGGCTGTCGGCGAAGGGAAACCCGACGAGCAGAAAGTCCGCTTTCGAGACATCGGCCATGTCTCCGGTCTGCATTTTCAAGAACGTTGGCAGACGTTGCCCAGCTTCGATTTCCAGCACGCCAAGATCGAAGCGAGCTTGAGTTGCGAGCGCCTTGGCGAACTCTGCGGCCGGCGTCTCATCCTGATCATCTGCACCTTTGGCGGGCGTACTCGATTCGTCGGCCATTCGGGCCTTGGCGGCAGCGGCACGCTCGACGGCAGTCGAATAGGCCGCGTGCATTCGAGCCCCCTTGATGGCAATCGGGTTCTCCTGGAACGGCTGTGAGACGAGGATCGAGGCTCCTTCGCTCTTCAGTCCCTCCACGGCGAGGGCGACGGCTCCACTGGTCACCAGATGACGCTTCGACGCAGCCCAGGCTGTCCCCAGCCGGTAGTAAACGTCCCGGTCTGGCAGCTTTGCGAATACCGTATAGACTCCATCGCGCACGGCGACCAGGGTTGCAGACGGCGCCTTCGCAGGAGATTTTGACGGGGTCGTCACCAGCGATTGCGTGGCTGGATCAACGGGCGTCGAGACGACTGGATCCGGCTTTGGAGTTGATGGTTTTTCAGAGTTCTCGGTGAGCGCGGGCTTTTCCCTGGAAACAGTCGGTGGTGGCTGCGGACCGGGGACGGCGGGTGCTTGTGTGGTTGATGTCGTCGGCTCAGTCGATGCTGTCGCTTCGAGTTGTTTTCTAGGGGGATTACGGCCGGACATCAAGAAAACGGTGACGGCAACGACCAAGACAGCGGCGCCGCCTGCCTGCATCCACAAACGGCGTCGGGCTCGATTTTTTGACGTGGTTGACGCGGTAGTCGCAGCCGTGCCGAGCCAGGGACTCGATTTGCCGAGCGCTGGCAACGGACGCATCTCTGGCGTGGGTGCCTCGTTGAACTCGACAGACGGAGTCGAGTTGGGTTGGGGCTTCGGCTTCACAGCATCGAGTTCGACAGCTTCGTCGATTGCCGGCATCGAGATCGTTTTGGGCTTCGATAATTGAAAGCTGTCGATTGCTTCGGACTTCGGACGAGTCGTCGGTTTCGGCTCGACGGGGATCTCCGCACTACTTCGCCGAGTGGAATGCTTTGGCTGAACGGGGATTTCTGCGCTACTTCGCCGAGCGGCGGGCTTCGGTTGGACGGGGATCTCTGCACTGCTTCGTCGACCCGCGGGCTTGGTTGCTCGTTGTGGTGGCTCAAACTGGACTGTCGGACCAGAATCAGTCAAGCGAATGATGTCGCCCGGACTCAGCCAGTGCATTCGCGTCGGTTCGGCATCACCGACTTGAATGGAATCGCCGCCGCGAACTTCCACAATCCAGCGACCAGCAATTTTACGAATGACGGCATGTTTGGGCGCAAGTCCAGCAGTTGCAGGAAATGGAACGGTGCAGGCAGGGTCACTGCCGAGCACAATGTTCTCTTCTTCAAATTCGATGACGGCCTGGCCATCGATTTCCAATCGCATCGACATCTGACAACCTTCTATTTCCGTGGCTCGACACGAGGCCGAGAAAAAGCATCCTTACTTGCGGTTGGCCTTCAATTTTTCGCCCCATTCGTTCAATTTCTCGTCATTCATTCCACCTGCTCGCTCAATGGAGAGCATCGCCTTGCGTTTCAGTTCGGGCAATCGCCCCTCGACCTTCAGCCGACCATTTTCGCCGTAGGTGAAGAAGACCTCGACAATCATCCCCGGTGCCAAATCGGGTGGCAGTCCGTGAATTGTACAGCGGCCGATCGGTGTCGAGTTTCTTCCCGCCGAATCGCCCCCTTCGATGACGTTGATCACGACCGTCTTCTGACCTTGCTTTGCCGTGCGGAAACGCTTGCCCTTGGTGACTGGCAGGACGGTATTTCGCGGGATGATGACCGAATTCATGGAGCGGCCCGTGGCGGGATCTTTTGACAGGACGCCAAGATCGTGGGAGCTGACGTTTTTGACGCTCATCGCGGGCTTTTTGGGCGGGGCGTCGGCGGATTGAGGTTCTTCGCGAGCAATCAACAAGCCAGCATAAAGAGCTGCACCGTGAGCCACTGCTTCATCCGGTGAAAGGGATCGATCGACCTTCAGGCCGGACTCTTCCTCGAGCATGCGCTGGACCATCGGCATTCGACTGGAGCCACCGACCAGCAGCAGACGCGTGATGTCCGTCCATTGCAGCTTGGCTTCTTTCAGAACGCTCTTAATCGTGAATCGCGTTCGTTCGAGCAGATCGGCTGTCATCTCTTCGAATTCGACTCTTGTAATTGGCAGTCGAATCCCCTGACCTACATGCTCGAACGTGACAGTTACCTGTTCGCGAGCTGACAGCGCGCGCTTGGTGTCTTCGGCCTCTTTCAACAACCGCTGATTTCCAGACGCGTCCTGCCGCGGATCGAAACCATGGTGCTTGTCGCGGAATTTATTCCCGATGTGTTCGGCGAGACGGCGATCCCAGTCGACCCCGCCGAGGAAGACATCTCCACCAGTGGCGAGGGCGGTGAAATCTGTTCCGGCGATCTCCATCACCGTCACGTCAAATGTTCCGCCCCCCAAGTCATAGACCAGGATCGTTTCCTTCTGCTTTGCCTGGCCTTTCTCATCAAGGAAACCGACCTGGTAGCCGAACGCGATTGCCGCGGCGGTGGGTTCGTTGATGATGTCCAGAATCTGAAGTCCGGCCAACTGAGCCGCATCTTGCGTCGCTTTTCGACGTGGCTCGTTGAAAAAAGCAGGAACAGTGACGACCGCCCGGTCGATCGGACCGAGCTTCAGCTCCGCATCCTTGCGCAATTTCTCGAGAATCAATGATTGAATGACTTCTGGTGGAAGCTGTTCACCACCGACTTTTTTCGAATAGAACATGCTGCCCATGTCTCGCTTGGCGAAGTCGGCGATCTTCTCTGGCTCCATCCCCGCCGCTTTGACTGCCTCTTTGCCGACGACGGATGAGGCACCATCCAACAGCACCACGCTGGGCGTGATCAGATCGCCTTCCGCATTCGTGATGGTGCAGGGGCGGCCTGTTGAGTCGAGATAGGCGACCACGGAAAACGTGGTTCCCAGATCAATTCCAATCGGTATCGTCGATTTCGGCATCTTGGTTCTCGGGGGCGGTTATTCGGTTTCGTCGCAGGAACGGCGGCATGACCGCCAGTTCTCTTGATAATGAAGCTATTGCTTTTTTTGGATCAGAATCATCACTGTCGACGGACTGATCACCGCGTCGACATCTGTCCATTCGGCTGTTTTGGTTTCCACTTTCGGTGAGGCATAGTCACGAATATGCTGCTTGATGAACGGCAGGGCATCGTTGATGGGAATCGCCAAGCCATAGCTTTGGACAAGCGTTGTAGTCATTGTTTTGGCTGCGACGACGCCAACCACGCGGCCGCTGCGATCGCATAGCGGTCCGCCGCTATTGCCTGGATTGACGTGAACATCCAGGACGAGCATCTTTTCGGTGGCGTCGGAGGGAAGTCCGGTAATGATGCCGCGCGTCGCCTTCAGCCCTTTGCCGACGACGGTGGCCATGGGGAATCCAAAAGCCATCACCTCGGTCCCACGGCCGACAGGCGTCGTATTCACTGGTACGGCGGGGGCTTTCAACTGGCGACACTCCAGGAGAGCGATATCCAACTCTTTCGAGATCGCTACGACCTTTGCATAGAAGGGGAGCCCATCCCCCTTAGTCGGATCTTGAATCACCAGAGAGTCTGCATCGTCGACCACATGACGATTTGTCAGCACGTATCCTTCCGCAATGACAAAACCAGTTCCATTTCCGATGACTCGACTTTCTTCGCCGGGTGTTTCAGTCGCCGTATTGGATCGCAGCATCTTCATCACCACATATCCGCGAGTGGAATTGGCACGATTTCCGGGATCTTTGGCGATCATCTTTTGATAGAGCTCGGTGGCATCGGCGAGAGCATTCTTGTCCACGTTAGCGAATCGTTTCAAATTCACATCGGAGATGAACTGGCCGATATTTTGAGCGACGTTGTTGTTGTCGAGATCCAACGTCGCGGCTCGGTCCCAATGTTTCACCGCTTGGGCGTACCGCTTCATCTGGATTTCGCAGATGGCAATATTGTTGAGCAGCGCAATGTTGTTCGGGGCGCGGGACAAGCACTGATTGAATTTGGTCTCGGCAATTTTGAAGTCGCGTTTCAGGAATGCGTTTACCGCCAGCAGGAAGACCGATTCTAAATGCTCAGGATAGACCTTGCTGGCCTTCTCGAGCTTGGCGGTTGCGGCGGCGAAATTGTCGACATTGAGCATCTCCAGCGCTTCGCGGACGAGATCGTCTGCTTCCTTCTGCAGTGCATCGGCGTCTTCTTTGGCCATCCATTTGGGTCCGACTCGAACCATTTGATCAACGGCAGCCTGTTCCCAATAGTCATATCGACCTTGAGCTTGCTCCTTCTCGTCCGCCGTCGTTTCAGGTGCTGCCATGAAGAACTTGTAGAGCGCCAGGGCCTCTTCTGCCGTCTGACACTTCAGCGCGTTCGCTTCCAGTGTTTTGACTTTCTGAGATGTCACGGGCCTGGTTGGCTTCAGCGTTTTGGTTTCTGTCTTTGTATTGCCCGCAGAAGGCATCGTCTTTTCAGGCGTTGATGTGGCCGTTGAATCTGGTGATGCTGCTGCGGTCGCCTTCGCTGACTTCAGTTCGATTCTGATCTTGGCCGCGATTCCGTCGACAGGCGATTCTCCGAACGATGTCTTTTCGTTTTGCTGGGCCAGACCGATGGAGCACCAAGTTGCGCAGGTGACGGCCATGGCAAGGCAGCCAACGAACGATCGTGAGCCGGAAGTCCGCAGTGGGTCGGTTTCGCGTTGGTTGTCGATCACTTGATCAACCTCTTCTCCAGTTGGTTCAGTATCACCGACAGGCGGAGCAATGGAGAGATCACTGTTTCTCAAGTGGGGCTCCCACGGCAATGGGCGTTCCAGAGGTAAACACCGCGGCCTGTTCTTTACCCTTGTATTGGTATTGAACGAAAAGTGATTTTGGAACATTGAACTTCGGGTCTGGCAAACCACTGAGTACTTGATCCTGGGCTTCCCGAGTCGGGTTTAGACCGTTGCGGCTGACGAGTTGCTTAAATTGTCGCGTCACGTCGTGGCCGTTGGTGGGACTATACACGCCAACACCCCACCGAACTTCGATCAATTTGAATTTGTCGTCGATTTTGGTGTCGGAGGAGTTTCGAGTCCCCAGCACGACGGATTGGTTGTCGCCAAGGACCCGAGATTCCTCGACACCATTAAGTCGGTATCGCAGATAGAGGAATTTTGGCTCGCCGAATTTAGGGTCTCCACCGATGAGGGAGGTATCGACCGCCATCATCAACCGT
>CBIHQO010000025.1:0-18926 GCA_966211735.1 uncultured Schlesneria sp. | reverse complement strand
TCAACCCGTTTGAGTTCTTCGTCGAGGCGACGTTCTTGCGTCTTCAGGATTTCGATTTCACGCGGAAGATCAAGCCGCGGAACGTCGCGCGTGGTGCCGCCCATCGAACGCGACTCCAACAGCATTTCCTGCAATTGAATTGTTCGGTCATTCAGCTTCTTCTGTGACTGATCGAGTTGCTCACGATACTTGTCGACGTAGGCGCTGGCTGTTGTGCTGGCGAGTCGCGTTTCTGCCACTTGAATCAAATTTGTAAAGCGTTCTACATCACGCAGATGTCGAGATCCAATGCTATCGGCCTCGATCAGTTGCGTCAGCCTGGGGTCGGTCACTGGCAACGTTGCAAGGTCGGTCTTGGCTTCGGCCGGTGCTGTCGATTCTGACGTACCCGTGGCAGGCTCCGCTTCCTGCTTTTGCAGTTGGTCTTGAGATTTGAACTGCAACTCCCCTTCGGCACGCATGAGATCAAATTGAATCTTGCTAAGCTCCGCGCGAATCAAGCTGTAGTGCTGAACCGTCGCCTGCTGTGCCAGGTTCAATGTTGACGAATCGCCGGAACCCAGGGTGTCGACCAACCCGCGAAGCTCGGCGCGTTTGGCGCGGGCTTTATTCTCGGCGTCGGTCTGTACTCGCTCCAGGCTGTCGACTCGGCGAAGTCGCTCGTTCTGCTCGGCCACTACGACTTCGTCATAGTACGTCGATACGACGGCGTCGACGACTTTCTGTGCGATTTGCGGTTCTGCGGAGGCCAAGGCCACTTGCATGATTTCGGCGTCGTCCGGGAAGTTGATTTCCAATTGCTTCTGCAACCAGGCGATGGGATCGATCTGCATCCGGATAATGGGCAAATTCTTGATGGTTTCCTTTTTCAATGCATTGTTGAGCAGATGCGGAGAAAGGATGAGTTGTCGTTGAGTATTTTTGTAGCTCTTGAAGTTCGCACTTCCCACGGCCTGATCGGCGGTTTCGAAGAGCAAGCGGGCCTGCTGAGGCGAGATGCGCACTTGGGCCCGCGCCTTATACTCCAGCTTGTGTATCGACCAGACAACCACTGCCAACGGCACTGCCAGCAACAGCCCCAAAACCGACCCAAGCAGCCAATTGCGGCGCAATGCATGCAGCACCGCGGAGATATTCAAACCGGAAGATTCGGACTTCGCTGTGGACGAATCGTCGTCAACAACAATCGACCGAATGTCAGTACCAACGGGGTTCGATCTAGTCGTGATTTCTTTTCTGATGATGCTGTCGGCATCGCCGCGACCGTAGTCCCCACCACTGATTCCATTCATCCTGATCATCTCCGTCTGGTTGCGATACTGCTGGACCACTGTTGCTCGTGGACGAGTTCTAGAACGGGTCTGAACGACACTGGGCTCACCGAAGTCAAACTGAGAAGACGCAATGCTTTGATACGGAGCGCTCGCGAAGCATTTCAGCTTCAGTCACCCGGTCGAGCGACCCTAAGCTCTCGATCGGCTGTGAACGGCGTTACGAGATGTCGGAATCCGACGCAGCGCCAACGACAAATCTTGTGATTCCACGGTGGGGACGAGTCGCGACAGGACGAAAAACTCAAGCCACAACAGGCCCAGTCCCACGGGCATCATCAGCCAGCCTGCAAGGTCATGAAAGATCAGGTCCGCCAGCTTGGCGCTGCCGAATTCATAGGCCAGACCCGTCGCAACAATTCTCAGCACATTCGAAACGATCGCGATGACGGGCGCACTCAGCCACACCAGGCACTTTTCCCAGAAACTGCGATCGATGACAAAACAAAGTGCTGTCGTCAGCGCAAAGAAGGACATCAACATCCGGATTCCACTACAGGCCTCGGCAACCCCCAAGGTCGATTCCGACAGGTAAATCACGTTACCTTCGGCCACTGCAGGCAAGCCAAGCAACTGCATCAGATACGTGCTGCCGGTGGTCGCGACGTGTTGTAGCGATCCGCCCAATTGCACACCGATCACATGTGGCAGCGGAATCATAAACGCTAAAAACAGCAGACTTGGCCAGGCGATACGCGCCGCTCGCCATCCCCCGCAACAAATGACAATCCCGGCCAATCCGGGGAGGATAGAGACGGCTTCCAATGTGATCACACGGCAATAGATTCCAACCCATTTCAGCGCGAACCCGGAAACGATCAGGGCAACACCAATCGTCAGCGACAACGCCGAGGTCGATCGCTCGGCGAATGGACGCATATTTCTACGCATCCAGATGAGAACGACCGCAAATACCGGGACCAATAAGCCGTGTGAATGATCTGGGCTAGTGGTCCACGCATTATAGAGCCACTGCCACGTATTTAGATACGTGGCCCCATAGACGGCGCAAATCACGAACGCCGCGACGACTCCCAACACCGACACGTCATCGAACACCCGACGGCCTGCTGGTCCAGCAGACAGAGTCTGAGCTGGCACGCGATTCGAATCGGATATTATCTTTGACACAGACCCTCCAGAGCGTATGGAGACAACTTTAAAGCACCCGCAGTTACCGTCGATAAGTCACAGCCGCCCCTCAAGTAAACGAGCCTGCCGTTGACATTGGCGCTCACGCGTTCCGCGTGAAACAACCCTCTATAACGTACCGACATGTACGTCGATTAACCTCAGAGAACTCATATCCTCTCTTTAACTTTCGGTGATCCGAAAAAGAAAGAGGGATCGCAGCGACATCAGATTCAATGAGTAAACAATCCATGATTCATTGCGTATTCGAAATAGCACCATAAGGATCACAACAACGTGATGTGTTCTTGTAGCAATGACTTAGTTAGCGACAGCGATTTACCAGCTGCACTTGCCGTGCCAAGTTCTGGCCAAGCGGTTGTCCGAATGGCTCATTCGTCACCGAGTGCAACGGGTACTCTGGATAAGTCAGAATGCCCAGTAAGTTGTCAGCAACGGCGATCTAGGGGTTGCCGCGACTAGGCATCGCCACGACACAAAAGGTGTGTTGGTCTGGATGAGGGCACTGTTGCATAAAGTGCCGTTTGCAGTACTGGTTGTTGCAATACAGCGTTGAGACATTAGTGAGGCGTCAAGCAAGGTATCTGGACCTGCGACGCAATCGATGGCGAGGACCGAAGCGGACGACCGTTGTCGCGCGCTCGCATAAAATGTTTTTCAACAATGTGCCAACTCAACAAGCCGCTCATCACTGCGAGTGGTGTTGCGGTTGCAAACATCAGCATCGGTGAGATTCCCGGCACTGTCATGGCGAGAAGTTGCTGAATGGGGAAGGCATACAAATAAATGCCGTAGGAAAAATCACCGTGTCGCGCCCAGTTGTGGAAGCGTACGAGTGGGTGAAATGAGAACCAGAACAGCAGATATGTGATCGCAAACGGAAACACGATCCTACCGAGCGGTGGAAGCAGTGCGGCACAGGCAAGTGCCAACGCTGAGTATGCCGCATAGCCATTGCAGAGTGGAATCCGGCTGCGGTACTGGTAGAAAACGGCTCCGGTCAGAAAGTATGGAAGCACATCGAACCATGCTGTTGCCTGGCCGACCAGCGCGGCGAGTGCCCCTCGTTCGAGAACTGCCAGATGACAATAGGGGTAAGCGACACTTCCCAGGATGGTGGCGACCAGGAGGCACGGCAAAGCCAGGGTTCGGCTGTGCAGCAAGCCCAGCCCTCCGAGTGCCATCAGGGCCAAATAGCTTTTGAATTCGTACGGAATTGTCCAAAGCGAACCATTCAAGGCGCCAGGGAAGGGATTGTTCTCAAAGATCAAGCTGGGGTCGCAATCACGCAGTGCCAGCAGATTAACTGGCAACAGCACCAGTTGTCGCAGTGTTAGTGTGCTGCCTGAGGCGATTGGGCTGATGACGAAAACGCCCAAGGCCACAGCCACGATGAATGCGGGATAGATGCGTTTGACTCGTTTCCACAAAAAGCTTGTTGCGGTGGTGGAACGCAGCCAGCTATGCGAGATCAGAAAGCCACTGATGGCGAAGAAGCAGCACACGGCAAAGCGTCCAGCACCCAGTTGTCCGGATGTCAGCAGGCCCATCGGCTCGTGACGTTCATCTCCTTCAGCAAGTGCGAATGAATGTGCGAAGATGACCAGAACCGCGAGCCAGAACCGGCAGAAGTCAAAATTGTTTGGGGCGATCGTCTGCATCGTAATGCTGGCAGCGACCTTCGGAGCGAGTTGCGAGGCCACTGGCTGCGTAGGCGCATCGTGCAGTGCTAGATTGTGATCCGCCATGACGACGATCCAGAATGGGAGGTTGAGATACTGACTCGAATGAACTGAAGGCTG
Source organism: uncultured Schlesneria sp. (assembly GCA_966211735.1). GTDB lineage: Bacteria > Planctomycetota > Planctomycetia > Planctomycetales > Planctomycetaceae > Schlesneria. Next base: position 14,641 of record CBIHQO010000025.1, on the reverse strand, counting down.
ACGAGATGAGTCACGAGGCGCTTGTTGTCAGGCCCAACCGTTGACCGGCGTCTCTTTCTTCTACTGCCTGGTGACACCACTGTTCGTGATCGAGATACCATTGGACCGTCTTCTTCAGTCCGCTTTCAAACGTCTCGAGCGGCGACCACTGCAGTTCCCGACGGGCCTTGCCGGCATCGATTGCATAACGATGGTCATGCCCGGGCCGGTCGGCGACATATTGGATGAGACTGTCGTGGGGGCGGTAGACCGAGTCATCCGTAAGTTCGTCCATCAGTTTGCAGATTGCGCGAACAACGTCGACATTGGTGCGTTCGCTGTTCCCACCAATATTGTAGGTTTCTCCCACCCGGCCTCGCTCGAGCACCGCCATCAGCGCACGGGCGTGATCATCAACATACAGCCAATCTCGCACATTCTTTCCGGTGCCGTAGATCGGCAGTGGTTTTCCTGCGAGTGCCGAGGTAATCATCAAGGGGATCAGTTTCTCGGGATACTGATAGGGACCGTAGTTATTGGAACAATTCGTGACAACAACAGGCAGCCCATACGTCCGGTGCCAGGCGCGAACCAGATGGTCTGACGCGGCCTTACTGGCCGAGTAAGGTGAACTGGGATCATAGGGAGTCTCTTCTGTAAACAAGTCGTTGTCACCGAGCGAGCCGTAGACCTCGTCTGTCGAGACGTGATGGAATCGAAAGTGATCGCGTTGATCAGCAGCGAGTGACAGCCAATGTCGACGAGCGGCTTCAAGCAGCGTGAACGTTCCGACGACATTCGTCTGGATAAAGGTGCCCGGCCCGTCGATCGAGCGATCGACATGAGATTCGGCAGCAAGATGCATCACGGCATCGGGCTGATGTCTTACGAATACGTCTTGAAGCGCGGCACCGTCGCACACGCTGACTTCCTCGAACGAATACCGGAAATCGTCGGCGACCGGCTCCAGCGTGCTGAGGTTTCCGGCATACGTCAGGCAGTCGACATTCACCACGGAATGTTCGGTGTTGGCGATCAGATGTCGGATGACAGCCGAGCCAATAAATCCTGCGCCACCGGTCACAAGTATTTTCACGGGATTTCCTCCAGATCGTCGGGCCATCTGTCTTCCAGGGACATTCAACGGGTCGCAGATTCGACCATATTCAAAAGATACAGGCCGTACTTTGTCTTCCGCAGCGGATGCGCCAGCCGCAGGACTTGTTCGCCGTCGATGTAGTTCAGTCGCCACGCGATTTCTTCAGGGCAGGCAATCTTCAGCCCCTGTCGGTTTTCCAGGACGGAGACAAACTGAGACGCGTCCAGCAATGAGTCATGTGTCCCCGTATCGAGCCAGGCGCTTCCGCGACCGAGGATCTCGACCTGCAATCTTTGCCGTTGGAGATAAGTTCGATTGACATCGGTGATCTCGAGTTCACCACGCGCCGACGGCTTCAGATCCTTCGCGATCTGCAAAACATCGTTGTCATAGAAATAGAGGCCGGTCACCGCATAATTCGAACGTGGATACTCTGGTTTTTCTTCGATCGAGACCGCCCTTCCCTTGTCGTCGAATTCGACGACACCATAGCTGCGCGCGTCCTGAACGTGATAAGCAAACACGGTCGCGCCGTCGGCCTGATGGTCTGCCGCCTGCAATGATGACATCATGTCGTGTCCGTAGAAGATGTTGTCACCCAGGATCAGGCACGATGGATCAAGGCCGACAAACGGAGCGCCGATCTGGAATGCTTGCGCCAGACCTTCCGGTCGCGGTTGTTCGGAATAGGAGAGGCTCACACCCCATTGAGAGCCATCGCCCAGCAACCTTTGAAACAGCGGCAGATCCTGCGGCGTGCTGATGATGAGGATCGACCGCATCCCTGCCAGCATCAGCGTCGACAGCGGATAGTAGATCATTGGCTTGTCATAAATTGGTAGCAATTGCTTGCTGACGACATGCGTGGCCGGATACAGCCGAGTGCCGGAGCCCCCTGCCAGAATGATTCCCTTGCGACGTGTCTCGATCATCTGTCCGACCCTTTCATAAAACCGATGTCAAAAACGGATGCTCAGCGCCGTCGCTCGATGTTGTTCCCAGGCCGATTCCGGAGTATTGAAATCCAAGTTCTTGCATTCGGGCGGGATCGAACAAGTTGCGACCGTCGAAGATGACAGGGGTCTGCATCCGCTTGCGTATTTTGTCGAAGTCGGGTGTTCGAAACTCATTCCACTCAGTCACGATTGCCAATGCTTCGGCACCGTCCAGGGCGCTATACGGCTCTCGGCTATAGCTCAAACGATCGCCATAGAGTTTTTCCACGTTCGTCATTGCAACCGGGTCGTGTACCTGGACGATGGCACCTGCTTCCAAGAGCTGATCGATCAGCACCAAAGCGGGGGCTTCACGGATGTCGTCGGTTCGTGGTTTGAAGGCCAGCCCCCACACCGCCACCTTCCGGCCGGAGAACTCCCCTCCGAAATGCTGGCTGAGCTTCTGGAAGAGGATCTCTTTCTGAGCGGTGTTCACGTCGTCAACTGCTTCCAGGATGCGCGGAAGCAAGCCATGAGAGGTGGCGACGTTCATCAACGCCCGCACATCTTTCGGGAAGCATGACCCACCGTAGCCGACACCGGGGGCAAGGAACGCAAAGCCGATTCGTTGATCGTGACCGATTCCCGTGCGGACCTGATTGATATCTGCCCCCACGCTATCGCAGATGTTGGCCATTTCATTGATGAAGCTGATCTTCATTGCCAGTAGACAGTTGGCAACGTATTTGGTCATCTCCGAACTTTCCCAGTTCAAGACCAGATACGGATGGTCAGCTCGCATAAATGGGGCATACAGCTCACGTAACACTTCGGCCACCTGGGGGCGGCTGACGCCCACAACCACGCGGTCGGGCTTGGTGAAGTCGTCGATCGCGCAGCCCTCTTTCAGGAATTCGGGATTCGATGCCACATCGACAGGACGACCAACTAACTCAGCCAGAAAATGTGCCGCTCTGGCATTCGTTCCTACTGGGACAGTGCTCTTGATCACGACGATTGCATCGGGTGGCAGGTGTGGTGCGATCGATTCCAAGGCACTCCACAGGATCGACAAGTCGGCCGACCCATCGTCGCGCTGCGGCGTGCCGACGGCCACAAAGACGCACCGAGCCTTCGTGATCGCGGCCGCTGCATCGACAGTGAAGTGCAGTCGTCCGGACTGGATGTTCCGGATGACCATTTCGCTGAGACCAGGCTCGTAGATCGGAATCTGACCACGTCTGAGTTGCTGGATTTTGACGGGATCAATATCGACGCACGTCACTTCGTGGCCGCTGTCGGCAAAGCAAGTTCCTGTGACAAGTCCGACATAGCCGGTGCCGATGACGACAAGTTTCAAAGCCTGTTCCTTATCCGAAAGAACGTACCGAATCGATCACGACACGAATGCACGAACGAATTGAAGCAACGCCGGGTCGGCTGGCCAATTGCCCTCACCACCGGTTGCCGCGGAGTCATCAACATCCGCCGCCAGGACTTTATCCAGGACGTTGCCGAGTTCCAGTTCCGAGTCTGCGACGAGGACTTGCCTGGATCTGCGGAAGTGCCGAACGGTCGCCAACTGATGTTCGTTTCGTTGCTCGCCCAGGCTGGCACGCTTGGGCATGACGACAATCGGCTTCCGCATTTCCAGCGACGTAATAATTGTTCCCATCCCGGCATGGGAGACAACGACTCGTGCGTTCGCAAATCTGCTTTTGAATTCAGCAGGCGTCAAGAATGGGATATACTCACAGTTTTGTGGCTGATAGACGCCATTGCCAATCTGGGCAAAGACGTCCTCAGTCAGCGAGCATTCCGAGATCCATTGATCGACCGCGCGGATCAACCGGTCAAAGGGATCCATGTTTCCGACAGTAACAAAAATCATATGACTGCTCCGCAATGACCAACGACACCCGGTGCTGCAAGATGACTCCATTGAGTCAACGTGACGTCGGCATGCTTTGATGCCAGACGCCCCGAAAGCGACAGCTCTTCGGCATTCGCGATGCTATCGATCCATAGAGTTTTCGCGCCAAACAGCTTGCCGAGCCGAACCGCAAAGTAGCCTGGGGCGGCACCAGTGGTGACGACGGCCGTCGGGCGCTCGCGCAAGATAATCCAACAGATTTGCAGCAGCATCTTCAGCATGCGTAGCTTCTGGTTCCGCGTCGCTTCTGTGATCACACGAAACGGAGTCCCATCGACCATCGATCGGTACTCGGGTTCCGTCGTCACGAATACGACGTCTGAGCCCTCAAACGCTGGGCGAAGTCTCAATAATTGAATCCAATGACCACCTCGCGAAGAGATGGCGAGAATCTTTCGGCGACCTTTGTTGGAACGATCGACATCGGCAGGACGGGATTCCTGCAGGTCGGCGCTGTCCAAGTTGGCAAGAGAGCTGCTCACGATAGTTCCTAACGTATTCTGCAAAGTTGGTAATACGACCAGACACGGCGTCTCAAACGCGGGATGTCTCGTCACGCTCCCATCGGTAAGTACTTAGTTTCTTGAGCTGAGTTCGAGCTCGCATTTCCGCGACCGCTTTGACCAGAACATAAAGTCCCAATTTGGGCCAGATCCGCGGTTGCATCGCCAGCTTCCAGTAGGGGGAGCGTTTGTCTTCCTGGCCCTCGGCCGCATTGAGTCGCTGCATCAATTCAGGATATTTGCGACTGAGTTCGCGGTTTCCCAGTGTCGCGCGAGTCTTCACTTTGAGCAGCGCGCCAAGCGATGCCGGCGGCAACACAGTGAACGCGCAGTCATCCAGAATCAGACGCTCTTCAGGGCGGAAGTGTGCTCGCACAAATCCATCGTCCGCGATGATATCGGGGAAGGTTCCAAAGCGACTGCGTCCCTGCTGCGACAAGGCATACACTCCGGATCCAATCATGCCACGCAGGTGATACGGGGTCTTCAGCCAGACATCGTAGAAAGCACGGATCGCCCAGGAGCGGTTCGAAAGGTCGACTTTCATTCGGGGTGCTGCGGCCAGCGTTTCCGATCGCGACAGTGCGACGACGATTCTCTGGACGGTTGCGTATGTGAGAGAGATATCTGCGTCCACATAGATCCTGGGGAACGAAGTGGCTGTTGCATCTCCGAGATTGAGCGCCCACGTTTTCGATCCTTTCGAGGTCTCAACCACGCGCACGGTTGGACCGAATGCACGAGCAATTTCAGCCGTGCGATCATGGCATCCGTTGCAACAGACAATAATCTCCATGTCAGAGCCATCTGCATCCTTCAGCAGGCTGCTTAGGGTGCGCCCGATGACAGCTTCTTCGTTACACGCGGGGATGATAATTGAAACCATAATCTTCAACTCGATGTGCCAACAATTGTGAATGACGATGTCAGGATCAGGACAACGGCAATACCATCGCATGAGCCCGCGGATTCTCGACGGGTGTCTGACGGTTGTTGTTCGCAGTAGGGCAGTGCGACTCGACGAGCAGTTCGTCCAATTCGTGGCGGCGTGCTTTGACTTCTGCGGCCGGTAACAACCACCATTTGTTCGCGAGCAACTTCTGTTGGACTTCTATTGGAAAGCGGTCTCGGATCTTCTTCGCAGGTGACCCGGCGACAATCGCGAAATCGGGGACATCTTTCGTGACAACAGCTCCGGCACCGATGACGGCACCGTTTCCGACGCGTCGGCATCCCGGAGTGATGATGGCGTTGCAACCGATCCAGACATCATGACCGATTACCAGTTGAGTCGGTTCGTCGACGATCGCAGCACCGTTCAAACCTTGTTCGTAGAAGAACGGATGAGTCGAAAGTCGATCCACGGGGTGGTTCTGCTGGAACATGCGGACGCCGCGCGCAATGGAAACGTAGCGGCCAATGAACGTTCCTTTCGGCATGGTGGCAGGATCGAAGCAATCGCCGTAGCTATAAGCTCCGATCTCGACTTCGTGATACTGCGACATCAACTCGCGAGACGTTGCCGAGAACATCGCCCCCCCTTCCAGCCGATTGATCAGCAGCAGCATGAACCGCGCAATCGTCCACCGTCGATGACAACCGAGTCGCTTGTAGACTGAGCGCAGCAGCGGCGCGAACCGCGACCGCCGCAGACCGTCGGCTGGACTGGTCGCGCTGCGCTCGGGCTCAACCTTCGCTGGTGTTAGAGTTGTCAACATCGGCCTGCTCGTGAGGATTCCAGGGATCGTGGTGAGTCAGTTTGAAGAATGCGTTTGTAAGTCAGAGCGAAAGCCCCACCACCACCGTGACGGGCGAAGGACGATCCCTTCGTAACATTCGCGCAGCTGTTTCGCCCGTTGTGTCATGGAGAAGTTACTTCCCAATAAGCCGGCGCCGTACCGCACGAAGGCGTGGAACCAGAGCAAGCAGGCCGCCGTAAATGATGCCGATGGAGACCAATGCTTCCGCAGGAAGTGCATGCGAGCCTGCGCGATAAGCTGTTGTCGACGAGCGTCAAACTGCTTGCCGCTACCGACCAGATGAATGATTTCCGCATTCGGCGTCATGACGATGGAATACCCACGCTGTCGCAGCCGATGGCACAGGTCCATCTCTTCCGAGTACATAAAGAAACTGGGGTCAAAACCGTTGACGGCTCCCCAGGCTTCGGATGACACCATCATGAATGCTCCATGCAGCGTCTCGACTTCACATGCCTCGTCGGCTTCTTCCGGAAGCCAGCCGCTGATCAATGATGCGCCGCCAACGGCGCTGATCGCGATTCGCCCCAATGTTGGGATGACTTGTCGGCAACCGAGATCGCGCGACCCGTTGGGAAGTCTGGATCGTCCACCAATCGCACCTGCTTTCGGAAAAGCGAGCGCCGTGGAGTAGAGGTTTCCAATGGCGTTGTCGCTAACAATCGTGTCCGGATTGAGTAGGAGCAGATAACGTCCCGTGGCATGCTGCGCGAGCAGATTGTTGCCTCGCCCGAATCCCAAGTTCTCAGAATTGTCGACGATACGCACGTCGGGAAATTCGGATCGAACCAGATCGACGGTTCCATCGTTCGAACAATCGACTAGAAACACTTCGTATGTGCAGTCACGCGTGTGCGCGTAAATGCCTTCCAGGCATTGTGCGATCAGGTGACGCACCTTGTAGCAGACGATCAAAATGCTGACATCAACCATGTTTGTCACTTCACTACGGTCACAACTCTGAAGGGCCGACATTATCAATCCGTTGTCAAAGCGATCGTGATGCGTTGGCGGGAGCTGGTATCTTGGACGGGCTGCTCGCGATCTTGCGCGCCAAGTCACTGGCATGTGCCAGTGCGCGGTCGGCCGGAACGCGTTTTGTCAGCCGCTCCGCACAGTACTGTCGCAAGAACCAGTAGGCGGTAATCGCATCCACTGCCCAATAGGGAGCGGATTCTTCACAGGCCCATTCTTTTGGCCGTAACAGACGCTTGACAGTGTAGGCCGCTGTCTTGCGGAGCACGCGACCCCACCGCCACGAAAACAGTGAGCCCCGGTTCCACTTGAGATGCACATAGGCTTCTGAACGTCCCAGATTGCGAGCCGCCTTCATAATCGATTTGGCCTGCAGGCGAGCGGCGTCGAAGTAATGTTCGACCCAGGCATCGTGGACCATCTGCAGGCGGTAGCCGGCTTCTCGCATCTGCATCACGAACAGCGAATCTTCGCAATTCCCCAGTGCTCCCGGGCCCAGTGCCACATCAAAGCCCGGAACCTTTTCAAGAATCTTGCGAGAGAAGGCCATGTTCGCGCCGAACAGCACTGGCGTCTGCAGGTTCTCGGTTGTTTCCAACGCCGCACAGAAACATGGAAACGCTTCCAGCAGCCAGCGCCTGCGGAGATGGGGCGCTATCCGAACTCCGCCTCCGGTTGCGTCGGCAAGATTGGCTGCAATGGGACGACACATCTTTTCGATCCACTGCGTGGGAAAACGGACATCGTCATCGGTCAACATGAGGATGGATCCGCTCGCCTCTCGAATCCCTCGATTTAGCGCGTTCGATTTGTTGGGCCACTCATCGTAAAGGTAGGTGACTCGCATCTCGGTGATTTGAGCATTCTGAACGACCTGGCGAGTGTGGTCCGTTGAGCCGTTGTCGACGACCACGACTTCCGCGTCGCACTGATCTGGGACGTCCGCTTGAGCCAAGGATTCGAGCGTCAGCCGCAAGTCTTCGGCGCGATTGTGCGTGCAAATCACGATCGAGACCTGCATACGACGATCCATTGCCGCAGAGGCTGTGCCAGCGACTTTGTCGTTGTGAAGTCCGCCGGATTGCGGCGATTCAAGACGTGTGTGGTAAGAGCTCATGATCATGAACTACGCCGTGGCTGATGTTACGGAAGGGTGGGAAATCAGGGTTGATCCCACAGACAATGTTTCGGACGGAGCGTCTTGCAGGATTCCGAATCGGCCGACCACGATTCCAATCCGGATAACCTTGGCGGGGTTACCGGCCACGATGCAGGCGGAAGGGACATCCTTCGTGACGACGGAACCCGCTGCAACAATCGAGCCGTCCCCAATTGTCACACCTGGCAGGATGATAGATCGGGCACCAATGAAACATTGATCACCGATATAGGTGTCGGTTCGCAGGCGACGGCACATGTCATGCGACAGGACCGCTGCACCGAACGCAATATAGGTCTCTCTGCCAATGTGAATCCCGCTCGGGTAAGTGCGATCAAGTTTTGCACTCAGGGAAATGACCGAACTGATGTCGATATCCATTCCCCAGACGCGGGTATTGATCCACCAGCGGATGCGATTGAGCGTCCGCTGGATGAATAGCAGGCCATTGAGGCTCTTCAAGAGGCCGCGTCGCCGCTTCGTGGGGCTATTACTGACAGGCATTTGGCGGCCCTTCAATAAAGACTTGTTTCACGATCGTGCGATACTGAGGCCGGGTGGCAATGCAGACCGCCCCGCAGATCATCGCAATATGCATGTTGTAGATCAGGACGATCTGCCCGAAATAGGACACGGCCGTGAAACTGGCCAGATGCACGAACAGAGACGTCCCGATGCACCAGGCCAGCCATTGCTGCTTTGCCGAACGGGTCGCTTTCAGGTGGCGACCGATAATGCCGAAGGCGAAGGCGATAATGGCCACAAACAGTGACAACGTCACTGCGCCACCACGTAGCGCTTCCAGCACGTACTGGTTCGTGATGTCCCCCAGGTAGTGCCCGTACTCTTTGCCCCAATGCAAATTTGACGCCAGGCCAAGGATGCACCATTCGTCAAAGTGGCGAATCGTCGCGTCGATCAACATGAACCTGTAGTGCCCCGTCGACCCGCCCACGATGTCGGCACGAGCAAGCAGGTGCCATACCGGAGCTTTCATCATCATGTGCAAGGCGCAGAGCGTCACCACAATTCCGATGCGGACCGCAAGCATGTGTCGGCGCAGTGCGAAGCATCCCAAGCCAAGCATCGAAAAGAGCACGCCCATGATGGGGGTGCTCGACGAGCAAGCCGCGATGATGACGAATGAGGCCAATACTCCGAGATAACCAACCACTTTGGCGCGGTTGGTAATGATCAGCGCGATGAACGCGGGCAAGTTGGCCGCCCAGAACACGCCAGCGAGAATTGGATGCGAGAACGCACCTTGACATCGAAGCTTGCCGTCGCGAATCACCGTGACCAGCGGGACGCCGCCAAAAATCGAGAAGAGATTGATACGAGTGGCGTATTCGAAGGAGAATCCGGCGGCGACGGGGATCGCGATCATGGCCAACGAGCGAATTGCCTGAAAGACCGCTTCTTGTCCCTGGATGAGGCCGCGGAATACGAAGTATGCCCCGGCCGTATCGATCAGCGTGCCGATCTTGAATGTCAGGGCGCTCGGGTCACCTTTCTGAGCGACATAAATCAGTGTTCCAAACACTGACCAGGCGGCAACGCACCAATCGATTCTGGACCAGGCGACGGCACTCCAATCTTTACGGACGACGCATCGAATCGCTCCACAAAGGATGAGGAGCCTCAGCAAATAGCAGGACGTTCCGAACAAATTGAAGTTCTGTGCACTGGAAACGCAGGTGGCGAGTACGAGATAGGCCGTGATCGCGCGCGGCCGACTGCCGAACAGGATAAATCCTGCGGCGATCGTCGCCATGACGACGGCTAGAGGATGCAGTGTGGTCTCTTGCATCCAAACTTGGTCAGTATTCATAAACGGTACTCATCAGCGACTTGTCGATCAGGAGACTCGAAATCTACCAATCAAATCCCTTGGTGATGCTAGGCGCTGAAACTCTTAACTCGGCTGCGAAGCCAATCGGGACTGACTGAATAGATCGCAGCTTTCAGGTACTGAAAATCAAACGGTTGGAGTCGGACGCAGCGGAGTCCGGTCGTCAACGCGGCCAGGCGTTGACCACGATTTCTCAAGTCTTGAACACTCTTGACGAAGTGAGCCGCCACACCATTGTCCATGCGTGATCGACCGGTGCGACTTCGTGGTTGATTAGCAAGCCACTTCTCAAAAGCGATCCCTCGTCGTTCACATGCGCGGCGCTGCACTTCCCTGACAAAGCGGTCTCGTCCGGTTGGATCGCTCCTGGTCAGCGACGACCAATGAACGCGGTAGGAATATAAGCATTCCCCCACCACGACCAGGGGATGCTGTTCGCCGATGCGCAAAATGTAATCGTAGCCTTCACCCTGGCGGAGTTCCGGGACGTAGCGGACGTGCTTGACCAGGGACATGCGATACATCGCGGTGGGATCGTGTGCTGGCATCTTCACTTGTTCGATATCTTCGCGACATCGATCGGCATTCTTGGCCCTGAAGGTGGGGGCCACGTGGCGGTTGTGAATGATCAAATCGTGTCCCGAGAATACCGCTGCAACATCGGGATGCTGCTGCATCGCGGTGACGAGCGATGTCAGCCGATTCGGATGCGACAGGTCATCTGCATCTTGAAGCACATAGAATTCGCCCCGGGCCGACTCGATGGCCGTATTCATTGCCACCGGCTTGCCGCTGTTGGCCTGCCGGTACCAACTGATGCGAGGATCGTGGAAGGCCGACATGGCTCGATCGATCGAACCGTCAGTGCTTCCGTCATCGATAATGATCAATTCCCAGTTGGAATAGGTCTGATCCAGAATGCTCTGGATCGCTGGCAAAAGGTACTGGCCCGCGTTGTAAGCCGGCATCAGCACGCTCACCAGTGGCATGATTGCGATACTCTTGTTTGATGTCGCTAAGCAAGTTGTCATGTCGTGCTCGGGACCGTGGTTGGTGGCGTTGAGAGATGAAACGCGTTGGCAACGAACTGCAAGGCTTTCCGAGCAGTCGTCCTCGTGGACGGCATCAAGGCGATCAGACCGCAGTACGCGGGAATGAACATCGCAGTGTTGATGACCAGGCCGACGATCGGTGTCGATACTGCCGTAAAACCACTGCCATTCAGCAGCATGCAGAGAGCCGCGGTGGCAACCGAGGCCAACAGTGGCGGCGCGGCGGTCCGCAAGACCTGACGAGGTGCAATCGGCGAGTCGTTGCAGGCCATCCAGATAAACAGCACCAGCAGAAACAGCCAACTGGTGCTGAAGCCGATTGCCAATCCTTCGATTCCAAATTGAGCTCCGACAACGAACGTCGTCAGCATCACCGGTGCAGAGATCAGTCCCCAACGCAGCGAGACGTTGGATCGACCTAGAGTGACGCACAGCCAATATGGTGCAACGCTAAATGTCCCACACAGGGCGGCCGGGGCCAGGTATCGGAAGAGCGGCACCGCCTGTTTCCATTCACTGCCAAGGAACAGCGCGATCACTTCTTCGGCAGCGACAAACAGCAACGCGACGATGGGAGTGCTGATGCAAGCCAGCAGAGCCAGCATCTCCAGATAAACGGCTGCATATTTGCGAGGTTCCGATTGAAGGCGGCTAAGTGTCGGAACGACGATCCCGGTCAAAGGCGTGTTGATGTGATAAAATGGCATCAGCATCAGCGTGTAAGCCCGTGAATACAGGCCTAACGCTGTGCTTCCCAGCAGCATGCCTGCAACCATGTTATCCGCATTCCGATTGACGTAGCTCAGGACATTGAACGCGGCTAGACCGCCGCCGAACCGCAGCATCGGCAGGACGCCGGTGTTCCGACGTGGAAGCCCTGGACGCCAACCACTGATCGTGGTGCTGAGTACGGCGGTTGCGAAGGCGGTCATCGCTGTCATGCCGATGAGCGCCCAATAATGAAAGTGCAGGTAGGCCATCGCAACCGCAACAACAAGCCCCAGGAACATACTGCTGACTTCGATGATCGCGAGTTCTTTAAAACGCAGATTACGCCGCAGAAGGGCTTGATGCTGGACTGCCAGTCCGCCGAAGATGATGGTGATCGAAAGCACAAGTGTGACGGCCAGCAGCCGAGGTTCTTGATAAATCCAGGCTATGGCCGGGGCCATCGATGCCGTCAGGGCAGCGATCAGACAACTGATGGCGACATTGATCCAGAAGAGGGCACTAACTTGTCCCTGTGTGATGTTCGGTCGCTGCACCGTCGCTGTGGAAAGTCCAGCATCTTTGAACAATTCCGCAAACCCAGTGATCACGGTGACCATCGCGACGATCCCAAAGTCCTCGGGTGTGAGCAGTCGCGCCAAGATCGCAGTCGTCGCCAATTTGAGGACGAGCTTGATCGCTTGCGAGCAGATCGTGACCAGGCCACCACGAATCGATCGCCCGGCAAGGTCTCGATGGATGTGGGCATTGTCGAAATACTCGTCGCCTTTGGCCGGTGCCCGCGATGCTGCCAGGCGATCACTGTCGGGAACTGCGTTCAATGCAGCGTCCGATCGCTTCGTGGGGGCGGCAAGAGGTTCGGTGAATGTCGTCAAGGTAACTTCTAAGCTTCAAGTGGCATGCGGGAAATAACTGTATGAAACGCTGGTTGTCGCGGTTGGCTATGCAGCACCTTCTCGAAGCAGGACTGTCCGGATCGTGCGAAGAATGATGTACAGGTCGAGCCACAGCGACCAATTGCGAATGTAGTACATGTCCCAATAGATTCGCATCTCGTAGACGCCGCTATTGCGACAGGTCACTTGCCAGAGTCCCGTCAGGCCGGGGCGCATGGTGATGTAAGCCGCGTATTCTTGTGGATAATCATTTACATACGCACCATCGTAGTTGGGTGAATTTACGATCGGTCGCGGTCCGACCAAGCCCATATCTCCGCAGAGGATGTTCCATAGCTGGGGGAGTTCATCGAGGCTGGTTGTCCTGAGCAGGCGACCGATCCAGGTGACCCGTGGATCTCGTTTCAACTTGTGTGTGGTCTCCCATTCGCGTCGCAATTCCGGATCACTGTCGAGATATTGCTGCAACACCTTCTCCGCATCCGGAACCATCGAGCGAAACTTCCATGCCGGGAATGTTTTCCCGCCAAGTCCGATGCGCTTTTGAGAATAGAACAGCGGCCCGGGAGAGCTGAGACGTATCGCGATGACGATGCCGAGTAAGATGGGTGATGCCAGCAACAACGCCGCAAGAGTCACCGTGATGTCGATGGATCGCTTCAGGAACGACTGGGCACGGCTATGGCGAGAATTGGAAAGCCAGAGTCCACATACCGGTCCGATGGTGTGAGTGGTGTCCCACATGCCGCAGTCGAAACCTCCGGACGAAAGCAGAACTCGATTCGGAATCGTATTGAGCTCGGCATCGACCTCAGGTGAGTTATTCCAGGGCTCTTCGCCGCCGCTTCCGCCATTGCCAATCAGGACCCATGTCGCTTTGGACTGGAGGGCGAATTGGAGTGAGTTCCTGACATCGCAGGCGGGGATTCCGAGTGCTTCAAGACGACGACCGTGAGTCCAGTAGTCCTCGGAAGACAGCAGGACGCCAGCTGGCTTCAAACCGCGATCTCGCATGAAGGTGAGGCGGCGGAAGAGTTCGGCGGCGATATCGGAGGGAGCATAGATTAAGACGGGAGCTCCCCACCACGAACAGCGCGAGGCAACGCAGCGCGCAGTGAACCGGGCCGCAGGAAGAGCTGGTACCGCAAGTAATAGCGTGGTGCAGGACGCAGCGACAAAATAGGTCCAATTAACTGGACTTTCCACAATTCCAATGCCGGTGAAGATGCACAGTGCCGTCGCCGCGGACTGAACCAGCTGGCGAAATTCGACCGCAGGACTGGTTCCCAACGCCGGATACAGATTCGCCAGCCGTGCAATCGGTGCCAGCAACAGGGAAGCAACCAGCGCCGTTTCTCGCGTGACTAAGTTGTGCGGCAAACTGAAGAGCCGTTCGATGATGGTTGCCACGCCAAACAGCAACAGCCAGAGCGTGACAAAGTCAGCAACCAGCAATGGCACAGATGTCAGTAGCGATTGCACCAGTGCCTTATTCGCCAGTTCCCGCGAACCGTGCCCCGCGTTTGCGCTTAAGCGGCAAGATCGTGCCAGCGACGCAGCATGAGCTCGGTCTAATCGGGGAAGCTGACGATCTTGGGCAGGAAGCAGTGTCCGCTGGAAGGCAGATCCCACGACGGCGATACGATCCGAGGATTCTTTGATCATAGATTAACTCGAGTCAACAGTTGGAAACCGGCAATACCCTGAAATATGAGACAGGTGTCACAAGAGAATCAGTTGTTCTCGATCCTTGCGACGACCCTCATCTC
>CBIHQO010000024.1:0-19028 GCA_966211735.1 uncultured Schlesneria sp. | reverse complement strand
AACTCAAAGAAAAGTCTGATCGCGCCGGGCACGAATGTCATCTGATGATTCCGGGGGTTTCCAAATCAGACAAATACGCGAATGCCAAAGAATTCCTGCTGGCCAAGTTGCTGGCCAAGTAGGCGCGCCGTTCGCTCTCACAATCATCACCATCCAATTGGGCGTCTCGTTTGAATAGGGCATATATTTGAGTGAGTTGTTTTAAGAAAATGTGAAAAACAATCGCACCCCTCTTCCCGCTGGGGGAGGTACAATAGGCTGGTCCTGAGTTCGATGGGTGCGGGCGCAAGGGTCAGATTATGAACTACCTGCTGATTGTTGATGACTCTCCGATGGATTCGCATCTGGCTCGCAGTCTGCTGGAGAAGCAGTTTTCGGAGCGAATCAAATTTGCGGTCAATGGCTGGGAGGCCCTGGAGCAGCTTGAGGAACAGCTTCCACTGATTGTCATTACCGATCTGCAGTTGCCCGAGATGGATGGCCTGCAACTCACAGAGCGGATCCACGAACGATTTCCGACCGTCCCGGTCTTGTTGATGACGGCTCATGGCAGCGAAGAGATTGCCGCCGAAGCGCTAGCCCGTGGTGCAGTGGACTACGTTCCAAAATCGATGCTCGCGACGGAACTCTGTCGTGCAGTCTTCAGCGTCCTGGCAGTCTCCAAAGGAGGCACCCGAGATCAAGGGGTACAGCGCTACCTCCGTCGCGAGGAGTTTCAGTTTGATTTAGACAATGATCCGGCGTTGATTACGCCGCTGGTCCTGCAACTGCAAGACTCGGTCAGACTGATGGGCCTTGTTGGAGAAACGCAAGGAATGCGTCTGGCGAAGGCATTGACCGAAGCCCTGCGTAACGCCATGTTTCATGGTAACTTGGAACTGACGACTGAAGAATGGGATGCGGTTCGTCCCGCCCCCGCCAACGCCGATATTGTGAAGCAGCGAATGCAAGATCCACACTATGGCAGCCGTCAAGTCATCGTCACCGCCAGCGTGACGCAGTACTTTGCCCAATTCTCGATTCGCGACGAAGGCCGCGGATTCGACACCAAGACGATTCCCGACTTGTCGCGCGATCCCTCACAGCTCACGAACAATCAGCGACGCGGACTGGTGCTCATTCAAGCATTTTGCGACGAAGTTTATTTCAACCGCCGTGGGAATGAGATCACTCTCACCATTTGCCGATGTTCCGACAAAGTTGCCTCCAACTGATTCAGCAACCCGACTGACGGATCAGCTATGAAGATCTCATTGACCAGCGTTTCGGTGAACGACCCCCTGCACGCGTTCAAGTTCTACACAGAGGTGTTGGGCTTCCAGGAAAAGATGTACATGCCCGAGATGTTCCTGGCGATCGTCGTGTCGCCGGACCAACCGAATGGGACGGCCCTATTATTAGAGCCTCGCGGCAACTATGGCAGCAAAGAGTTCTTCGATGGCATCTACCAGGCTGGATTGCCGGTGATTGTTTTCGGTGTGGATGACGTGCAGCGGGAATATGAACGACTGAAGGGCCTGGGGGTCAAATTCACCAAGGAGCCGAAGACGACCGAATGGGGGACCGAAGCCGTTTTCGATGACACCTGCGGCAACCTGGTTCAGATCCATCACCCCTAAGACGCCAGCCCGATGAAGAATCCAGCCGCCGCCCAATCACGGAACCAGGCGCTCAGTTCGTCAGCCGTCACGACAGCTTGTGAGTTCGCTTCGATCAACTGCTCCAAGGCTTGCCCAATCGAAGTCCCCTCCACGAGTCGTGTCAGCAGATCGAACTGAATGGCATCGATCGTTGTTCGACGCACCACGTACTCGCGTCGGTGGATCGCCAATCGGGTGACTTGAGCAATCG
Source organism: uncultured Schlesneria sp. (assembly GCA_966211735.1). Lineage (GTDB taxonomy): Bacteria > Planctomycetota > Planctomycetia > Planctomycetales > Planctomycetaceae > Schlesneria. The sequence goes on along the minus strand of CBIHQO010000024.1, from coordinate 17,177 downwards.
GCGATTCGGGCTCTTGTTGATGGCGAACTGCAGACGCGTATTCATGAACGGGAAATCGAAATACGGCTAACCGCAAACAGGGGGCAGCAACCAGGCGACTCGTGATCCACTGTTCGGGAGGCAGGTGACGAAAGCGGTCAGAGTCCAGCGGAGGCAACTCCTCGATGCCTGGTCCGTCGAAGACTTCGCTGTAGCATCGTTCCAATCGAGCGAGATCAATCAGGAAATCGGCCCAATCGGGTGAGCCATCTTCCGATTCATTCGGGGGTCGCGTCGCAACGAGGTAATCGGCGAACGACCGACCCAATTCGCCCAGCGTATAGCTCACGGGAGGATGCACCTCCAGATAGCCAGCTGCCAATCCAACAAAAGCGTCTTCACCGAGCGCATGCACAAACGCGGGATACTCGCCGATTAAGACTTCGATCAAACGCGCCTTGTAGGCGTTGGAATAAACCTCCAGTCGTTCAATGCTCGTCTGGGCGCGGGAGCGGCAAATCAATTCCTCCACGCGATCCGCCCCCTGCTGCACCTCTCCGGCGTGCGATGCCGTCTTGATTCCCGCGGTGACTCCCGCAGGATGAACAATGACGGACTGCATCCACCGCTGGATGACATCGAGCGGTTGCGGAGGGTGATCGGCCATCACTCAACCTCGGCAAAGATGGCCGTCGCGGGATGGGGCACGGTTGAGGAACCGAGAACTGTTGAATTCGCCTGAGGTTGATTATCCGCGGCTCGCGATGTGAATGAGCCCGATGCCGAAGACATGTAGTCCCGTGCCTTCATGACTTCCGCATGCACGATCGGGAACGGTGGTATCTTGGCATCCCATTCCAACAGCGTCGACGCCCCGCCCGTCTGCAGGTGTGCTTTGCGATACAGTTCCCAGACGGGATCGGTGACGTGGCTGTCATGCGTGTCGATCAGATGCGTGCCGAGATTTGCGTGGCCTGCCAGATGAAACTGAACAACCCGGTGCGAAGGGATGGCATCGAGATACTCGAACGGATCGAAGTCATGATTAATGCTGGAGACATAGATGTTGTTGACATCCAGCAGCAATCCGCAATCCGCCTCTTCAGCCATTCGCGCGACGAACTCGGCCTCGGACATCGTCGATGCCGTAAACGTTACATAGCTGCTGGGGTTTTCTAATACCAGTTGCCGCTGCAGCACGTCCTGGACGATGCGAATTCGTTCGACCACGTGCTGCAGCGACTGCTCGTGATAAGGAAGCGGCAGTAAATCATGCGAGTTTCTACTGGCAACCCCAGTCCAGCAGACATGGTCGGAAACCCACTTCGCCTGTACGGCATCGGCGAGCATTTTCAGCTTGCGAAGATAGTCCAGATTCAAGGGATCGGTGCTGCCGATCGAAAGCGAGACGCCATGCATCACGATGGGATAGCGTTCGGCAAGCTGATCCAGAACATAGCGCGGCCGTCCACGCGAGTCCATGAAGTTCTCGGAGATGACCTCAAACCAATCCACTTCGGGCTGATGCTGAAGCAGATACGGAAAGTGGACGGTTCGCAGGCCGACCCCGAGTCCAAGATTGGGGTGACCGCAACGGGGGATCGGCATCATCGATTCATGAAGCAAAGTAGACCACGATTGTGAGGGGTTTGGTGAGTATTATTGTTTGGTCGCATCAGATGCGGCGGGCAGATCGACCTTGGTTGTTGCTGAAGGGACGCTAAGCACACGCAGTCGCACGGCCATCTCGTTCGCGAGCATGTCGAAATCGCGCGGGTGAGTCGGCGCATACGCCAGGTTCACACGCGATTCGTCAGGCCCGGCAATTGGCGGCGGCATGCTGACTTGATGAGTGAACAAGTTGTAGACCCCATACAACACCTGGATCTCAGATCGCCAGCTCCGTTCGACTTCCAATTGCAGACTGTAAGCGGCGAGCGCGGCATTCAGGCAGACGGAACTTTCGATCAGGGCTTCTCGATAGCTGGGCATATTCGGAGCATTGGAGCCCCACTCGGCCTGCAGTCCGTTGGCCGCATGATGCACCGGCACGAAGATCCTGTGCAGGATCGAGCGCAGCATGAAAGTTGTCTTGGCTGATGAGTATCGAAGTGGCTTGAGATACGCATCGACGGCAGCGGTCACGGCCCCGCAGCCGCTATGCCCCAGGACGACGACAATTTTGATGCTTTCGGCCAGTGCCGTGAGCGCGTAGTCGATACTGCCCCAGCATTCGTCGGCCAGAACATTCCCGGCGACGCGAATGGCAAACAGATCGTTGAACCCCTGTCCAAACAGCATCTCCATCGGGACGCGGGCATCCGAGCAACCAACGACAACTGCAAACGGGGCTTGTTTGGGGAGTTGGCCCTGGCTGCGAACCATACCGACTTCCAAGCCGTTGCACTGGACCACGTACCTGGGTTCGCCCTTGGAAAATGTTCCGGTGCGGCAGCTTTTCATCCATTCCGAGAATAGTCGATTGCCGTTCTCCAGATTCTGACGGGCGATTTCCACATCTTCCGGAGGTGGTTTAACGGAGGGGTTGTTAGGATCAAATCGATAGATGTAATCGATCGTTTTCATATTTCAAACGATACCGTTGCGTTGTGATTTGTCCAGTACGAATAACGCCCTCTAATTCGTCCGACAGGGTTGACGACACTGCGGGGGCGATGACATCCTGCCGAGTTTTCGTCGCGATAATCACGTAAAGGAGCACGAATGGATCGTTTGCTGACCGGCTTGCACCATTTCCACAATCGATTTGGCCGTGAGCGAGAATTTTACTCGAAGCTGGCGGCGGGCCAGCATCCGAGTGCCTTATTCATCGGGTGTTCCGACTCACGCGTCGATCCTTCGATCATCACGCAGACGGGCTTGGGTGAACTGTTTGTGATGCGGAATGCAGGGAACATTGTCCCCTGCTATGGTGCCTCCAACGGGGGTGAGCCTGCCACAATTGAATATGCGGTTGCTGTTCTGGGCGTGAAAGACATCGTTGTCTGCGGCCATTCGGGATGCGGAGCGATTCATGCGATGTTGCATCCAGAAACAATGGAAAGCTTGCCATTGGTCAGAGGCTGGCTGAATCATGCTGAGGCCACGCGTCAGATCATCGTCGAGAACTACCCCGACTTGACGGGCGACGATCAGTTGGCCGCAGCCGTCAGCGAACACGTGCTGGTGCAGATCGAGCATCTGCAGACTCACCCGACAGTCGCTGTTCGTTTGCAGCGTGGAGAGGTAACGTTGCATGCGTGGGTCTATCAGATGCAGACTGGCGAAGTCCTGGCGTATTCGTCCGATGACGGCAAGTTTACCTCCCTCACCAGTCTGCCGCCTGAAGAAGCGGGCCAGCGCAAAGTGAGCAATCCTCGACATGCGAGAAAGAAATGAACGACCATCCCATTCTGGGTGATCAATACGAGCGGCCACGCCGGCAGATCGAACGTGAATTTGGTGTCCCTGTCCCGGGGGAGATCGTCGATCCGGAAGAATGGACAAACACAGCGATCAAGAAGTTGCCGCCAGCCGGCCCACTTGATTTTGCTGAGATCTTTGGTCGTGCCGCCCCGGTGATGCTGGATATCGGCTGCGGTAATGCGCGCTCGACATTGGCGTCCGCGGTCTGGCGACACGACGTTGATCACTTGGCCACGGATGTGTTGCCGGTCGTGATTCGCTATGCCACGCGGCGAGCCAATCAACGGGGACTGAAGAACGTCCGGTTCGCGGTGATCGGTGGTCGCGAACTGCTGGCCGACTACATTGCACCGCATAGCATTGCGGAAATCCACGTCTATCACCCGCAGCCGTACTACGACGCCAAGCAACTTCATAAGCGCCTGATCACTCCGGAATTCATGGCACTCGTCCATCGCGCGCTGGCTCCAGGTGGTCTGCTTGTTCTGCAGACGGACAACCCCGGCTATTGGAAATACCTGCAGCAGGTCGTGCCGCTGTTCTTTGAATTCACGGAACAACCCGGCAAATGGCCCGATTCTCCAAAAGGCCGGACTCGACGCGAGATCATCGCCTTGCGGCAGGGGTTACCCGTTTTTCGAGGAACGGGGCGACCGCGCGCGGATATTTCCGCTGCCGAAGTGCTGCGACTTGCCGAGTCGTTACCGCCACCCACTTTCGACGCTGATCGAAAACTGATGGCATTGGATAAGATGGAGCAATCGGGAGGAAGCGACCAACCGCCGCGCGGAAAGAAGCGTTAGGGCTCGTTCGCCATTCGGCGTTTCGTGGCTGCGCCTCCCAGTGCCGCGTCCAACCTGGATTTTCCGGTAGTCAAGCCGGTCAATGTCATCAAGCACGGACTCACTCGTCGAGGATGCGGACATCGCTGTCGCTGGCAGTCTTATTGTGATTGCCATTCACGCCAAAAAATTCGTCCGGTTGATGCGGAACGACATCAATTACTTCCGTGTGTGCCCCGTGCACGTCGGCTGGCTCGGGATCAGGTTCCCCTGGGCCCATCTCGACACGATATTTTTCCCCTGCGAATGCCAACTCATCGCCGGGTAACAAGGCACCACGAATGACGCGCTGTCCATTCACTTTCGTACCGTTGGTGCTTCCCAAGTCACGGATGAAGAGCAATCCATCGGTCCGTACAATCAGACAATGCAGCTTCGAAATGCTGCTCTGATCGATGCAGACATCACACAGATCGTCTTGGCGGCCGACCAAGGTCACGTCGCGCAGAATCTGAATGGGACGTCCACCGCGAAGTGGAACGAGTTGGGCGCGCATAAAAAACTACCTAGACCAGCCGGATTGGCAAATTTTTACCCTGATATTCTCCGTCGTACCTGGCCACTGTCAAGCGGTAAGTCCAATGAAGGAAAAAGGATTCGTAAGCTAAAAGCGGAATTTAAGGCTAGCTATTGAAATTCGTAATGCGCCGCGCGGAACTTCGGAACGATCGGCTCTTAGAAGCAGTCTTCTTGTTCGGATTGTGACGAACTGTCATAGTAGGCACAAATTCGGGACGGATATTCCGAACAATCTCAATCCACGGGCTTCGATGCGCCAGGAAGGCGACTCGACCACCAGCATTATTGCCATCTGGAAGGCCACATGTTTCACCGAACCATTTCTGCGTCCGTGATCGGACTTCTGGTCTTATCTTGTCATGTCGCTGCTGCTGCGACATTCAATGGAACAATTGAATCCATTTCAGCAGACGACAACGCCATCACTGTCAAACTGACTGGCAAGAAAGAAGAGATCAAGACTTTCACGCTGACCGCTAATGCGACCATTCTGGTCGACGGGAAGAAAAGCACTTTTGAAGACATCGCCGACGGCCAGACCGTCACCGTGGTGACGAATACCTCTGCCGAAGTGACGCGGCTGACGCTGAAGACACCGAAGGTTCCGCCAGCGACAAAGAAGCCACCGAAGAAAACCAGCAAAGAGCCGGCACCGGGGGGATCCTGGCCTCAATTCCGCGGTCCAGATCGTGACAACATGTCGACCGAAACGGGTCTGTTGGACGAATGGCCTGCCGACGGACCCAAGCTGCGTTATGAACAAAAGAAGCTGGGTGAAGGTTTTTCGACCGTCTCCATCTCCGGCGGCAAGATCTTCACGATGGGAAATCAGGGAAACAGCGAAGCCCTGCTGGCTCTCGACGAAGCGACCGGCGCGCCCGTTTGGGCTGCCAAGACCGGTGGCACTGCTTTTCGAGACGGCATGGGTAACGGGCCACGCGGCACACCCACGGTTGATGGCGAACTTGTCTACGCACTTGGTGCGAGTGGAGACTTGATCTGCGCCGCCGTCGAGAACGGCGAGATTCTTTGGCAGCGCAATATCTTAAAGGATTATGAGGGAAGCAATATCCAATGGGGCATCAGTGAGTCCGTCTTGATCGATGGCAAGCAGCTGATCTGCTATCCCGGCGGGCAACTGGCCACGATTGCGGGCATGGATAAGATGACTGGCCGTGGATTGTGGCGATGTACGGTGGAAGGATTGCCGAAGGCTTCGTACGCCTCGGCCATTCTGGTCGAATTCGGTGGCGAACGGATGGTCGTCAACTACGTCCACACCGGGGTCATTGCAATCCGCGCCAAGAACGGAAATGTCCTCTGGGGATATCCGTCATCGGCGAACGACACCGCCAATTGCTCAGCGCCGCTTTATAGCGATGGCATGGTCTATACGGCCTCCGGATACGGAACCGGCTGCGCGATGTTCAAACTCAAGACGGGTGGCAAGGCCGAAGTCGCCTACACCAATAAAGAGATGAAAAACCATCACGGTGGCATGGTCGTACTCGACGGGCATGTCTATGGATTTGACGAGCAGATCCTGAAGTGCATCGACATCAAGACGGGCGACACCGTCTGGCAGAATCGCTCTGTCGGGAAAGGATCGGTGACCTATGCCGACGGCCATCTATACCTTCGCAGTGAGAACGGCCCGGTGGCACTTTGTGTCGCCACGCCAAAGGGCTATGAAGAAAAGGGACGCTTCACTCCTCCGAACCGCAGCAATAAACCGGCGTGGTCCTATCCGGTCGTTTGCGGAGGCCGCCTGTATCTTCGCGATATGGACTCGCTGGTCGTCTACGATATTAAGAAGTAGGCCCTGCCCCGTCCCTTATCGGGAAGTGGGCGATGTGGCAAAAAATCAACAGGGCAGGGATAAAATACTGCCTTGCTGTCTTTCGTGACATATCTTCACAGCAGGAAAGCTGGTGCTTTACCGCGCCCGCCGTGTGCTCCGTCGGCGTTTTTCCGTCCCACCGATATTCGATCGCGACACGCGCAATTTCGATTGACGCGCCGATCGCGATTTGAGTCTGGAGCTTGGTTGTGCCACCTTCACACCAACTGTACGACACTGCCTGGTTGCTGTTGTGCGCGGCCCTCGTGATGCCCGTACAAGGGATCTTCTGCCTGTGGCTCGTCAACAAATTCTGGCCGCTGCGCGTCACGAAAAATGACGAACGACCCGGGCCGAATGTCGTGGAACAGGCAGCCAGCACCGAATTGACCGTGCTGTTAGATGATATGCAGAGGCATCGTCAACGGGGCGATTTTTCCAGGTTAGTCACGGTGGAACCCAACACCGAAGTCGGCCAGATTGCCGCCGAATACAATCGCGTCCTGATCCGCGTCAACAACGAGATGAAAAATCGCATTGATGCGGAAAAGAAGTTTCGCAGCATCTTCGATAACGCGATTGAAGGGATCTTTCAGACGACGCCCGATGGCCACTATCTGAGTGCGAATGCCGCTCTCGCGAGGATTTACGGGTTCGCATCCGTGGAGGCACTGGTCGACAGCGTGACCAACATTTCGAATCAGCTCTATGTCGATCCACAGCGAAGAGCCACGTTCACACAACTGCTGAACGCCAATAACGTCATTACGGACTTCGAGTCGCAGGTCTATCGTGCTGATGGCACTGTCATCTGGATCAGCGAGAACGCCCGGGTTCAGCGCGACGACTCGGGTGGCATCACCTTCTACGAGGGGACCGTCGAAGACATCACCGAGCGAAAGAACTCCGAGACCCTGCTGCGAGAGAAGCAGGAAGCCGAAGCGGCGAATATCGCCAAGAGTGCCTTCCTGGCCAACATGAGCCACGAAATCCGCACACCTCTGAACGGTGTGATCGGCATGCTCGATTTGCTCGCCAGCACAAGCCTGTCCGAACAGCAGAATCGCTACGCTTCGATCGCGAAGTCGTCGGCCGATGTCCTGTTAAGCGTCATCAACGATATTCTCGATTTTTCCAAGGTCGAAGCGGGCAAGCTGGAGCTCGAACATATTCCGTTCGACCTGCAACGATTAGCCGAAGACATTCCCGAGATGTTCCTGCATCGTGCCACAGAAAAGCGAATCGAACTGAACTGCCACGTCCTCCCGAATGCACCTCAACAAGTCATCGGCGATCCCGAACGCGTGCGACAGATTCTGGTGAATCTGGTCAGCAATGCCATCAAGTTCACCGAAGATGGCGATGTCACTCTACGCATTGAGCGTCTCCCCGGCCGTGACGTCACTTTCGCTTTGCTTCGTTTCTCGGTTTGCGATACGGGGATTGGAATTCCATCTGATCGGCTGAACCGCCTCTTCAATTCGTTCTCACAAGTCGATGCCTCGACGACGCGCCGCTATGGGGGCACCGGATTGGGGCTGGCAATCTGCAAGCAACTGGTTGACGCGATGGGTGGAAAGATCGGAGTCGATAGTATCGCTGGTCAAGGTTCGACATTCTGGTTCGAGTTGCCACTGGAAGCGGTCGAAGCGAACCCCGATCGCTGCATCAACCTGCCGCGAGCTTTCCGTGAAGGAACCGTCCTGGCGGTCGATGACAACGACATCAATCTGACCATTCTGCAGGACCAGCTCAGCCAATGGGGTCTGACAGTCGAGACCTGCAGCAGTTCACGGGTCGCCTTGCAACTGATGCGATCCCGTTGTGACGAAGGACGGCCATTCGGGATGGCGATCCTCGACCGCGTGATGCCCGATATCGACGGAGCAGAACTCGCGGAACTCATTCGTCGCGACCCATTGCTCTGCAATACGCGGCTGCTGATGCTGACATCGCTGGACAATAGCTTGGACGCAAGACGCGCCGACCAGCTACGAGTCACCGTGATGTCGAAGCCAATTCGCCAGTCGCGTTTGTTCGATGCGATCGTCTCGCTGGCATTTGGCAATGCGGCCGAATCAAGACGCGAATCCTCTGCGTCAGTAGCAGGAAACGGGACGATTCGCCGAGGCGATGTGTTGATTGCCGATGACAATGAAATCAATCGCCTGGTCGCATCGGAAATCCTCAGTTCAGCCGGTTTCCGGACGTGCGCAGTGAACAACGGAGCTCAAGCCGTTCAGGCAGTGCTGCAAACCAGGTTTGATGCAATATTGATGGACTGCGAGATGCCCGAGATGGATGGCTTCGCCGCCACTCGTGAGATTCGCAGATTGGAGAGCTGCGGGCAATTACCATCGTGTCCAGCCTTGCCGCTCCCTATCATCGCCCTCACGGCACAGGCCGTTCAAGGCGATCGTCAGCGCTGCCTGGATGCCGGGATGACCGAATACGTCACCAAGCCGATCAATCGGCAGCAACTGTTCGAAACCCTGAATGCCTGCTTGAGGGCCAGCACTCCGGCATCAACTTCGGCACCGGCGGAAACATCAAGAACGATCCCGACACCCCACCCTGCGATCACGATCAAAGACACCCCCTGTATCGACATCGAAGAATTCACAGATCGCTGCATGGGCAAACCACACCTCGTCCGCGACTTGTTGGAGATGTTTGCCGTAGCGATCGAAGACAGCTCCTCTGAACTATGCCTCCTGTTGTCGAATGGTGAGATTGCCAAAGTTGCGGCGGCAGCACATTCCCTCAAGGGGATGTCGGCGAATGTCTCGGCCGTCCGAGTCAATCGCGTCGCGGCCAAATTGGAAGAGGCCGCTCGCCACGGTCGAACAAAGGATTGCGTCGAAATGGAATCTCAATTGTTAATCGAAATTGAATCGTGTCGAGCAGAGATCGCCCGATTAATCGACTGCACCACCAAGCCTTCAACCGAGCAGGTGTGTTGACCTACGTCGCTCGCTTCACGCCCGTTACATTGACACCGCTTCCGATTAACAGATTGCGTTCGTAAACCCAGCGATAAAAACGGCCGGTCTTTTCCGGCGGCAGGACACGCAGTTGGTCAAAGCCAGCTGACGTGAACCAAGCGCAGAGTTCCGCCTCGGTGTGGTGATATTGATACTGCGGCGCGTACCAGTCGAATGTGTCGCAAACTCGGTTTTCGCGATTCGAATGCGCGCTGAAATTGACAATCTTGTTCAGTGTCTTGTTGATGATCGGCAGTCCGCCATACCACGCCCCCCACTCGCACCACCGCTCCAGCTTTTCGGGTGGCATCGTCGTGGATCGCCTTCGCAAGGCGTTGTTGATCCATTCCTGCCACCACTGATTGCGGCGATAGAGCCACACCGAATAACGTCCTCCTGGCTTGACCAGTCTCGCCACCGCATCGAAAACTGCTTTCGTGTCGGCGTCGTGGTGCATGACCCCGATCGAAAAAACGAAATCGAAGGATTCGCGTTCGAGTGGTAGTCGCTTCAAATCGGCTTGAAGGAACGCGACACCGGGCAAGTGGCTGCACAACCGCCGGGCTTTCGAAACCGCATCGCTATGATCAGCACCAACAACCGTGGCCCCTGCTTCGCCGCAGACCTTGCTGTAGCGACCTCCGCCGCAGCCCGCATCGAGAACTCGCCGCCCCTCGAGTTCTGGCAACGTGATCCCGGTCTTGGCTTGAAAGGTCGCCCGATCTTCATCGTCATGGGCGACTTCGTACTTGTTCCACTGTCGTCCGAAACTTGCCAGATGCTGATCGCTGGTAAAGCGAGGGATCCCGTCGACGATCGGATAAGAGAGTTTGCAGACCGAACATTCGATCCGATCGCCATTCTGTTGCAGGCGATTGGCACAAGCGGGGCAGCGCAACTGTGAGATCAGATCGAGCGACGGCATTTTATGAGCGGCGGCGAGAGGGCCGATTCCGTCTTGTTGTTCGGATGTCTCATCGCTCCCCATCAAAACTCAATCTCCATCAAATCTTCCGCCAGTGTCGTCGCGGGGAAGATTCGCTGTGCGGTTGCCAGATCGATGGGGTCATCATCAGGGCGCTGGGGATCGATATGAGTCAGATACAAGCGGCCGACTCCGGCTTCCTTGGCGAGGTTAGCAACCTGCGACGTATGGCTATGCCCCGTCTTTTCGCACCATTCAGTCATCTCGTCCGGGAAGTAGCATTCGTGGATCAGGACATCGACGCCGCGAATGAATTCGGTGTAGGTTCCATCGACCGTCGTGTCCGTGATATAGGCGACTCGTTTGCCGTTCGCCTCTAACAGGTACCCGATTGAGCCGCCCGGATGCTTGAGAGGCGTGTGAGTGATCACCGCCCCAGACAACTCGATGCGTTCTGCGAGTGGCACGAACTCATACGAAGGAAGAACTGGAAAAACGGCTTGCGAGAACAGATGCTGCTGGATCGTTTCGATCGTGGAGGGATCGGCATGGATCCGGCAGCGGGTGACTGTTCCCAGCAATAAGGGAACCAGAAAGAACGTCAAACCTTGGATGTGATCGAGATGCGCATGAGTCAGGAAGACGTCCAGTTCTTTGGTCACCAGCCGTGGCTGAACACGGAAGAAACTACTACCAGCGTCAAAGACGATCCCCAATTCCGGCAGCATGAGACCAGCCGTATGCCGTCGTTCGTTCGGATGGTATCCGCCCGTCCCGAGAAACAGCAGCCGCATGGTCGGTACCTCACCCAAAGATTTACCACAGACTGCCAGTGGCATGGCCACCCCGTCTTAACAGGTTTCCGAGCATCGACCGCCGGCTCGATGGCCCGCTGCCAACACGTTGATCCACCTGTCAATTGTGGTTTGAAGCTCCACTAGAGTCATACAACGAAGCCCGGCTCAAGAAAAGCCGGGCTTCGTTTTTGAAAGTCGGTTCCGGCGAACGAATTGTTACGTCAGCTTGCGTTCGCGAATCCAGTCGGTATGGAACATCTGGCCGCGTGGCTTGTCGGTGCGTTCGTAGGTGTGGGCTCCGAAATAGTCGCGTTGAGCCTGCAGCAGGTTCGCAGGCAAACGTCCGTTGCGGTAGCCGTCGTAGTAGTTGAGGGCGGCGCTGAACACAGGAATCGGCAAACCCATCTGGACCGATGTGGCGACGGCTCGCCGCCAGCTTGGTTGCGCCTTCTCGATAGCGGCCTTGAAGAAGTCGTCCAGCAGCAGGTTTTCCAGCGTTGGATTCTTGTCGAAGGCGGCTTTGATATCGCCGAGGAATCGCGAGCGGATGATGCAGCCACCGCGCCACAGCAGCGCGATGTTGCCGTTGTTCAGCTTCCAGCCGAATTCCTTCGCGGCGGCATCGAGTTGGACGTAGCCTTGTGCGTAGCTGCACAGCTTCGACGCATACAGCGCCTGACGCACGTCTTCGATGAACTGAGTCTTATCGCCGGTGAACTTGGCGTCCGCTGGGCCTTTCAAGACGGAACTGGCGCGGACGCGAGCGTCCTTCTGAGCGGACAGGCAGCGAGCATAAACGGCTTCCGTAATCAGCGTGGTCGGCACGCCCAAGTCGAGAGCGTGCTGGCTCATCCACTTGCCCGTTCCCTTTTGCTGAGCGGTATCCAGGATCTTATCCACCAGGAACTCGCCGCTTTCCTGATCTTTCACTGTGAAAATGTCACGCGTGATTTCGATCAGGTAGCTTTCCAGTTCGCCTTCGTTCCACGATTTGAAGACCTTGTACAACTCGTCGTTGGTCAGACCGAGCGTGTTTTTCAGGATGAAGTAGGCTTCGCAGATGAGCTGCATGTCGCCGTATTCGATCCCGTTGTGAACCATCTTCACATAGTGCCCTGCCCCCGCTTCACCAACCCAGTCGCAGCAAGGAACGTCGTTGTTCGGCCCCACTTTGGCCGAGATCTTCTGGAAGACGTCTTTGACGAATGGCCACGCTTCAGGATCGCCACCGGGCATAATGCTGGGGCCCTTCAAGGCACCCTCTTCACCGCCGGAGACACCTGTTCCGAGGAAGCGGAAGCCTTCGGCTTTCAGATCTTTCGTACGACGATTGGTATCGACGAAGTCCGAGTTTCCGCCATCGATGATGATGTCGCCCTTGGACAACAGTGGCTTCAACTGATCGATGACGGCATCAACCGGAGCCCCTGCCTTAACCATGATCATCACGCGGCGTGGCGCCTTGAGGTTCTTCACGAAGTCTTCGAGCGTGTGATAGCCCTTGATTCGATCGGCCGTTCCCGCATGAACCTTGTCAGCGGGTTCGTTCTTCAGTCCGCCGACAAATTCGTCGGTAGTGTGCGTCGTACGGTTGTACACCGCGACCGAAAAGCCATTGTTGGCCATGTTCAAAACTAGATTCTGACCCATAACGGCCAGACCGATCAAACCGATATCGTGCTGCGACATGACTGTAAGAACGATCCTTTCCGAGCATCTTTATCAAACATGATTGGCCCAACGGGACCGATCAATCTTCAAATATCTGATTCACTGTAATTTGTAAGCCAGGCATCAACGGATCGCCCGACAAAACATCCGTTCCTGAAAACAACTGCGGCCGCTCATTTGGTCGATAGACGGTGACGGTCTGGAATACCGGCTCAACCACCCAGACCAACGCAACGCCAACATCTAAATACTCGCGCACCTTAGATGTGACCTCATCCTGCTTGTCATTTGGCGACAGGATCTCAACAGCCAATACGGGCGGTCCATCAATTAAACGAGTGTCTACGGCATTGCGAGAAATCACTTCGTGACTCGCGTAAGCCACGTCGATCCCCACTGCTGAACCAGGCGCACCGCGTAGAATAAATCCCGCTTCGCCGGAAAACACTTTGCCACGCGGCTTGGATTGTGACTTCAACCAACTCGTAAGGAGGTAAGTGATCGCCGCTTCACAAGCTGCATGCCAGCGATTGCGTTTGGTCATTGGCTTTTCCCACAATTGCCCTTGAAGCAGCATACGATCCACACCGTCATCGTCTGGGAGGGCGATGAACTCGTGGACCGTCATCTGTCGTTGCACAGGTTCGGGTAATGTGGTGATCAAGTCAGATTCCAATATTCGTGACGAATTTCACCCCGATATTTTTCAAAACAGATTCTATTCACTCTGCTACTTACTCAGCAATTCAGGCAGTGGTTTAGACAGCCTCCGAAGTCAGTTCGACTTCGGAGGCGTTGTTCCTCGCCATCTAAACGAACTAGCGTTGAATTCGTGCCGAGCCACCCTTCGCAAACGCTTCGACTTGTTCGAGCGTTGCCATGGTGGTATCGCCTGGAAATGTGGTCAGCAGCGCGCCGTGAGCCCAACCCAGCTTGATCGCCTCTTCAGGTGGGCGACCATTGAGCAGAGCGTAGATGAAGCCCGCTGCAAATCCATCGCCACCGCCGACGCGGTCGTAAACTTTCAGGGCGCAGGTTGGAGCCTGATACGTCTTCCCTTCCATCCAGCAAACGGCACTCCAGTCGTGGTCGTTGGTGGAATGGACTTCACGCAATGTCGTCGCGACGACTTTCACGTTCGGCAATTGCTTGACGACGTCGGCCATCATCCCGAAGAACGCGGCAGGGTCGAGTTTCGAAGACGATTCGACGTCTTGTCCCTTCAAGCCCAGTCCCTTCTGGAGGTCTTCTTCGTTACCAACGAGCACGTCGACGTGTTCGCAAATCCGACGGAGCGTGGCTTGTGCGGTTTCCAGTCCGCCTGAGATCTGCCACAGCTTGGCTCGGAAGTTCAGGTCGAACGACGTGACTGCTCCAGCCGCCTTCGCGGCCTTCATCCCTTCGATCACCAGTTCTGGCGTCGTCTTCGACAAAGCCGAGAAAATTCCACCACTGTGGAACCAGCGAACGCCGCCGCCGAAAATCGTCTTCCAATCGAAGTCACCCGGCTTCAACTGAGCGGCCGCTTCGTTGCAGCGGTTGTAGAACACCACGGGAGCTCGCACGCCCAGGCCCTGATCGCTGTATACGGTGGCCATGTTGGGGCCGGTGACGCCGTCGTGTTCGAATCGCTTGTAGAATGGTTTGACACCCATTGCGCGGACCCGTTCGGCGATGAGATCACCGATGGGATAATTCACCATGGCCGAAGCAACACCTGTGTTCATCCGAAAGCAGTCGGACAAATTGGCAGCCACATTGAATTCGCCGCCGCTGACGTGAATCCGGCATTCCGTCGCCTTACGAAAAGGAATAATTCCAGGATCGAGGCGATGAACGAGGGCCCCCAACGAGAGAAAGTCCAGCGCCCCTTGAGCAGGAATGTTCAGCATTCAGTGTCCCTTGTTCTTGCAAGTCGTTCGTATAGTTGAAGTAGCGTCGCCAGACGACGCGAGTTTCCGCGTTTAATGTCACCCCATCCCCTGATCGACCAGAATCGTCGTTTTGCCCGCGGTCAGTGGGGGACGCTATGATATCGGTCGTTGGAGGCGAGTTCAAAAGCCCGGCGAACCTTTCTGGATTTGCAGGGGTTACATATCAAGAATCGTTCAGATGAGTCGCCCCGCGAAGGAACCCAGTCATGCCACGCTCAGCCGACGGATTCCAAACACCTTATCGACGCCGAAATGGCGTGAATCGTCTGTACCTTTCGATCATCGTCGCGTCGGTGGTCCTCTTTGGATCCACTGCTGTGACGCAGGCCGCTTCGTCAGATGCGGACATCATCACACGCATCAACGAATTCCTGAAGCAGTACTGGAAGGACAACGATGTCACGCCGTCCGAACGAGCCGATGATGGCGAATTCGCCAGGCGGGCATCGCTGGATATTGTAGGCCACACCCCGCCCTTCTCGCGATTGGTACAGTTCCTGGGAGACGGCAGCCCCGACAAACGCAGGAATCTGGTTGATGAACTACTGGACGATCCTGCCTATGCCGAACACTTCTCGACGATCTGGGGCAACATTCTGATTGGTCGAGCGAACAATCGCCGCACGAATCGTGGCGAGTTGGAACGCTGGTTGAAGCAGCAATTCGACAAGAATGCCCCTTATGATCGCTTCGCGTTTGATCTGATCTCTGCCGAAGGTGAGAGCGCGCGGAATGGCGCGGTTGGCTTTCTGGCGGCCCACCTGAATGAACAGGCCGTTCCAGCGACGGCGATTACAGCTCGCGTCTTCCTGGGGATGCAGGTGCAGTGCACTCAATGCCACAACCACCCGTTCAATGATTGGAAGCAGTCGCAATTCTGGGGGATGAACGCCTTTTTCCGTGGGACTCGTCGCCAGGGAGCGGGCGGAAATCAGCGCGATGAATTCACCCTCAGTGACAACAATGCCGAGAGCGTCGTCTTCTTCGAGAAGCGATCCGGGTTAATGGAAGCCATTACGCGGCAGTTCGTCGATGGAACGCTGACCGACAACACTTCGCCTGATACTCCTCGAAAGCAGTTGGCAAAACTCGTCATCGATCCGTCGAAACCGTATCTCACGCATGCCATCGTCAACCGCATGTGGGCTCACTACGTCGGCGCGGGCTTCACGAAGCCGATCGATGACATGGGACCGCACAATCCCCCCTGCCATCCCGAACTGGTGGATTTCCTCGCCACCGAATTTCGCACGTCTGGCTACGACCTGAAGCGACTGACACGTTGGATCACGGCCAGCGAGACCTACAACCTGACGAGTCGGACGCACGCAGGGAACAAGATTGACGACCCTGCCTCCGGTGCCACTCCGCTGTTCAGCCGGATGTACGTCAAACCGTTCACAGCGGAACAGCTGTACGATTCGTTGATCGTCGCCACGGACGCTCACAAATCGGGCCGCAACTATGAACAATCCGAACGCCAGCGCAACGAATGGCTGGGTCAGTTCGTCCGCGCGTTTGGAACAGACGAAAATGATGAATCCACTGATTTCAACGGCACGGTTCCACAGGCATTGGTCATGATGAACGGAGACTTGATCCGCAGCGCGATCAGCGGAGATCAGGGGAGTTTTTTGCGACGAGTCCTGGACGGTTCGATCTTGAAGACCGAAGAAGCGGTCAGCACGAAGTCCTCCCGGGTCGCGGCCAATCGTGGTAAACCCGTTCCCGTGAAAGTGACCAAGGGAATCCCCGGCAAGATTGAGATCCTGTACCTGACAGCCCTGGCTCGCAAACCCTCCGCCGCCGAGCTAGCCGCCATCGACAAAAGTTTTCACAATAGCAATGACCGTGATCCAATCCATGGCCTGCAAGACGTCTTCTGGGCCTTGCTGAATTCGAACGAGTTCATCTTTAATCACTAGATCACAAGAACGAGTGACCAAGTGCTTTTTTGAGGGACACGTTCAAAACGGCGTAATCGTCGCGGACAATCCAATACAACTCCCCGAAGGAATATTGGTCCGCATCGAAGTAGAGGCAGACGAACCGGCAGCTAAGCCCCCGGCGCGACGCCAAGGGGGACAGTATCCTGGCCAAATCTGCACCAGATTTTGACGAATGGCCAAGCGATATACAGGAGTCATTTGGAATGATTCCATGAAGCTATTGCCAGACACGCACGTATTCCTTTGGTGGTTGTCCTCGTCAGATTAATTGGCGTTAGAGGCGATCGAAGCAATAGGCGATCCTGGAAATC
>CBIHQO010000023.1:0-19255 GCA_966211735.1 uncultured Schlesneria sp. | reverse complement strand
ACATGGAAGAGTACTACAATCTGCGACTGCATCTGCACCTGGTCCGTTCGCGCGTGGAATCGGTTCTGCCATCCGTATAGAGTGAAGTCGCGCGCCAATTGGATCTGGATCATCTCGCGGAACGAAAATGGATTGCCTGACGCATCGCCGCTGTGGCCTTGGTTTCTTGTTTGTCATGCTGATGGCCGTCGCGGCGTCAGGTCAGACACCCGGCGAGCAATTGACGAAGTTGTTCGACGATGAGTGGGAGTACACGCTTCGCGAAGCTCCGACATTCGCATCGCATCTGGGTGACAAGCGGTACAACGATCGCTGGGCCGACGTTAGCTTGTCGGCGATGCTCCGTCGGCATGCGCATCAATTGGAGGTACTCCGGGCCCTGTCAAAGATTGACGAAGCGGCGTTGTCGCCCGCGGACAAACTGAACTATCGCCTGTTTCGACGACAGGTTGAAGTGGATGCGGCCGAGTTCGCTTTCAACTGGCACTTGGTGCCGCTCGATCACCGCAACGGCATTCAGGACGAGAGCTCGGTCGGTGATTCGTTGGCGTTCACGACGGTCAAGGACTATGAAGACTGGATTGCCCGGTTGCGGTCGTTTCCAACTTACATGGATCAGACCATCGCGATCATGCGGGCCGGGATCGCCGCGAAAATGGTTCAGCCCCAGATCGTGATGAATCGCCTGCCGACTCAGATTCGCAGACAGATCGTCGAAGATCCGACGGCCAGTCTGTACTACAAGCCATTCAAAACGTTTCCGCCCGAATTCACGACTGCCAATCGCGAACGCTTGCAGCGTGAGGCCCAAGCGGCCATTCGCGAACAACTGGTCCCGTCGTATCGCAAACTGTTGGGCTTCTTCGAACGCGAGTACTTCCCAGCGTGTCTGCCCGAGATCGGTGCTTCGCGGTTGCCGAAGGGACAAGAGTTCTACGCGTTTCTCGCTCGCAAGCACACGACGACCGACTTAACCCCGGCGCAGATTCATGAAATCGGGCTATCGGAAGTCAAACGCATTCGAGCGGCGATGGAAGGGATCAAGGAGCGGGTCGGCTTTCAGGGAACGCTGGCCGAATTTTTCGATCATCTGCGGACCGCGCCAAAGTTCCGCTACACCGATGCCAACGATTTGCTGACAGCCTATCAGGCATTCTCCAAGCGAGTCGATCCCCTGCTGCCAAAGCTGTTCCGCAAGCTGCCGCGGATTCCTTATGGAGTCGAAGCGATTCCCGAGCATATGGCCCCCGACACGACCACGGCCTACTATCGACCTCCTGCGGCAGACGGCACGCGGGCGGGGACTTACTTCGTCAACTTGTACAAACCCGAGACACGTCCGAAGTACGAGATTGCCGCGTTGTCATTGCACGAAGCGGTGCCGGGGCATCATCTGCAGATCGCGTTGGCGACCGAACTCGAACACGTCCCGGAGTTTCGCAAGCATGGTCACTTCACGGCGTACGTTGAAGGCTGGGCACTGTATGCCGAAAGCCTGGGCGATGAGATGCATTTGTACGACGACCCGTATTCGAAGATGGGACAACTCACCTACGAAATGTGGCGAGCGGTTCGATTGGTCGTCGATACCGGGATGCACTCGATGGAATGGCCGCGCGAAAAGGGAATTCAGTTCTTCAAGGACAACGCGCCGAAGGACGAACTGGACATCACGAACGAGATCGATCGTTACATCGCGTGGCCGGGCCAGGCCCTGGCTTACAAGATCGGCGAACTGAAGATCAAAGAACTGCGGGCTCGGGCGAGAGCGAAGTTAGGGGACAAATTCGATATCCGCGAATTCCACGATGTCATTCTGCAAAACGGCGCGGTTCCGTTGGACATCCTCGAACGAATCGTTGACGACTGGCTGGCGCAGAAGAAGTAGTGGTACGCCTGTTAGCCTGAGCTTTGGTGAGTAGCGGGCGATATTAACGCAAAGTCGCCAAGCCGCAGAGACGCAAAGGGAAAGCCTTGAAGTTGCGCATTAAATTCTTTGCGTCCTTGCGCCTTGGCGACTTTGCGTTAATCCCACCTCAATCTCACAAGACTCCGATGCTGCGGTTTGCGTAGCTATCGGCCACGTTTACGGGCTCGCTTGGGCATTTGAGGATGTGACGGCGGTCCGTTCGTCGCTTGGGCCGGGGCAGAAATGACGGGCTCACCCGTTGGCGGGCCGGCTGACATTAAGGCGACGTGACGCATGGATGCTGCCTCGCGTTCCTTGGCCATCTCTTTCAGTTCGATGTTGAAGATCTGGACCAGCGCATACAGGCACGATGCGACGATGGGACCGATGAAGATGCCCCAGAGACCCATGACCTGCAGGGCACCGATGACGCTGATGAACGCGATCAGCGGGTGCAGTTCGGCTTCGCTGTTCAAGACATGCATCTTGACGATGTTATCGAGCATCCCGACGACCGCGATGCCCCAGATGGTCAGGCCGGCCGCCGCGGCCCAGTGACCTTCGAGAGCCAACCAGATGGCACAGGGCCCCCAGACCATCCACGCCCCGGCCAGCGGAATGAGCGACGCAATCGACCCCACGACCAGGAAGACCAGGAAGTGCCCGAAGCCACAGACTTGCAGTGCCAAGGTGGTGGCGACTCCTTGCGCAAACGATGCGGCGAACGTGGCTGTGACGACAGCGCGAACCGTACTCGCAAACCGATCAGCCAGTCTTCGTTGATGGTCGACCGGCAGTGGAATCAGTTCTTCGGCGGCTGCCAGAATCGCCGGACCGTCCGCCAGGAAGTAGTACAGCGCCGTCAAGAACATCCCGGCCGCGATCGCCAGCGAGACGAACATGCCGACAGTCGATGACGCGATGCTGAACGTCGTCCCCGCCAGACGCGTGGCGAGAGTCCGCATGTTGTCGGAAAGCTCTTTCCCCCATTCACCGAGTTTATCTTCGGAGAGGCCTCCCGGAATCATCGGCGAGACACGCTCCAAGCCTGGAATCACGACCTTTTGCCAGATCAAATCGAATCCGCTTCGCCAGTCGCGTCCCAACCGCTGATCTGCCAGGTCGTACAAATTGGTCGCGGTGACAAACGTGACGATGACCAACGGCCCGATGACAATCAACGTTACCATGGCTGTCGTCAGGGCGGCCGCGATCGAACTGCGGCCACCTGTCATCTTCAGGAAGTAATTCTGCAGCGGTTGGCAGATCACGGCCATGACCGCGGCCAGAAAGAGCGGGAGCAGGAATGGCGAGATAACTTGATAGAACATGCCACCGAGCAGCGCAATCAACGCCAGCAGGACAGCAAGTGAGACGATGCGATTCATGGAACGGTCTCAGACGATGGGTAGGCATCCGACGTGTATCGGCTCGCTAGGATAACGAGAACTTTAGCAGGCCGCGCGAATTCTGAAACTGAAACGTGTCGAACGGCCGATATCGACTTTCAACGCACGACCATCCGTGATGGATCAAGACGGCGCAGGAAATCTTCCTGCGGGGAGTATCCGATAGAAGCCTGAACGCACCTTGCCAAAGAGATGACCGTCATTGTCAAGTGGCGTCGACACGGGGTTGTCCGAAGCGGCTAATCCAGTGGCACGTCTGTCGGATCAGGAAGCAGGAGAATGATTCACATCGTAGACGCGCGGGGCGAGGTCCTCGCGGTTAAACTAGCGCGGGCGGTGGTATCCGCAGCACCCGGTCGACCGATTCCGTTCTGTCATGAGAACCCGTGAAATGGCTTTTCCACGCATTGTCCTGAGCAGTCGAAACAAGAAAAAGATCGAAGAGATTGCCGAGTTGATGGCTCCGCACGCCATCGAACTGATCGGTGTGACTTCCTTCGGCGATGTGCCTGATGTGGTGGAAGACAAAGATTCGTTCGCGGCGAATGCGGCAAAGAAGGCGTCGGAAGTCGCGCTGCGTCTGGGCGAATGGGCCATCGCCGATGACAGTGGGCTGTGCGTGGATGCCCTGGGAGGTGCGCCCGGAATCCATTCCGCTCGATATGCCGAGGCACCAAATCCGGGAACGCTGGCAGCAGACGAGGCCAACAATCAGAAGCTGTTGAAGGAATTGGCCGCGATCCCCACCGAAAAACGAACTGGCCACTATGTCTGTGCGGTCGCACTGTCGGACCCGAGCGGTCAGATTCGCGTCGCGACGGAGGGTCGCTGCAGCGGTCGCATCCTGCGCGAATACCAGGGCGCCAATGGGTTCGGTTATGACCCGATGTTTCTGATTCCCGAATTCCACAAGACGTTCGGCGAGTTGGACCCGGCCGTGAAACGGCATATCAGCCATCGCGCGAAAGCCTTCGAACGGGCGATCCCGCAGATCATCCGCTTGTTCGAAGGATCGTGAACCGAGATGCAATGAGCCGACTTTGCGTACAGGATCAAGGAGTCTCGAACGAGACCTTTACGATGTTGCCCGCACGTTCCAAGTCGGCAGTTGCCTCTTCCAGGCGGCCGGCCGCCTTGTGCCAGGCGGCTCGCTGACGCAGCGCCTGTTCCAGCCGGTCGTCCAGGCAACGAGCATTCTCATAGTCGTTGGTGGCCGCATCCCACTCTTTTCGCAGGGCATGCACGTCACCGCGTAGCGAGTAGTGCGCGAAGTCCGAATCGACCGCGATGATCTTGTTCGCTTCAGCCAATGCCAGATCGAGCTTGTTCAACGTCATATAAATCTGAGTCCGCTGCCGCATCGCCTGAACATGCTTTGGCGACTGCTTCAAGCAAGCGGACAACGACTGCAAGGCGCGGTTCCAGTCCTCACCGCGAGCATAGTGTCGCCCCAGTGAATAGGCGATTTCGGCATCGTTCGGCTTGGCGTTGGAGTTCGCAGCCAGTTGATAGAGATCTTTCAGCCACAGCCGACGCAGATCATCTTTGCGAGCCGCTTCGGTATTGTTCAGCTTCTGCTGGATTCGAGATCGAATCTGATAGGACATGTCAAAGTAAGGGCCGCACTTAATGGCCAGGTTGATATCTGCCAGGGCACCCTGGGCGTCACCTTGGCGCATCTTCAGGCAGCTTCTGGCGTAGTAGGGCAGTAGTGACCGGGGATTCAATTCAATCGCCTGGGTCAAGTGCGTCATGCAGGCCTCCAGATCCTTACGAACCTGGATGTCTCGCACGGACAGGCTATACACGATGCCAGCCTCTTTGGGCAGCATGCTGATCAGACGTTCCAAGTCTTGAATCTGCGTCTGCTGATCTGGCGAGCTCAACGAACGAGCCAGCAAAAAGCGGACATCTCGCGGCGATGATGCTTGCCACTTGTCGAAGAAGTCGGCAGCTGGCTTGGTCCGATTCAAAGCACGCAACAGACTGTGCTTTTGCCTGGAAGCCTGATGGAGGGTTTCCGGTGATGTCAGTGCATGGTCGGCGGCTGCGAGCGCGCCAGCCAGATCTCGTTCGTTTCGCGAGATGCGGCATTGAATCAGATACTCACGCGGAGTTGCCGTACCGTCGGCGCAACGCGCCGAGATCAATTCTTTCGCACGGCTCAAATCACCGACAAACTCGGCCACAAACGCTTCGATCGCCTGACCGTCGGCAGGATTTCCGGTCAATCGGCGATACTCAGCCAGATCCTGCTCGACCGCTTTCAATTCTGCTGGTGGTGCATATTTCTCGAAGAAACGATCCTGCAGATACTGGCGTCGAACTTCGATCGGAGGATCGATGTTGCTCAACCCGGTCGCGGGGTCGCTGACGTATCGGTGACGCAG
Source organism: uncultured Schlesneria sp. (assembly GCA_966211735.1). Classification (GTDB taxonomy): domain Bacteria; phylum Planctomycetota; class Planctomycetia; order Planctomycetales; family Planctomycetaceae; genus Schlesneria. The sequence continues at coordinate 13,547 of CBIHQO010000023.1, read as the reverse complement.
GGGAAGATCGGTTAAGGCAACCTCATCCCGCAAGTCGAGCCAGTCCAGCATGACCCAGGCCCGTTGTTCGTAGGCCGGTGCGAAGCGGGGATTGGCTTTGATTTGAGCCGAAACGAGTTGCAGAGCCTTTTCGAATTGGCCGGCAGCGGCCAATCCCAACACTTGCTGCTGCGTCTTCTCCCATCCCTGATCAGCGAAGGCACTCGTCTGGCAAGTCGCGAAGCCAACCGCGGTGAGGCAGCCTGCCGAGGCCGCCAGCCAGGAACGACGCGACAACACAGGGGCTTGCCCCGGCAAAAATTCTGTGCCTGACATGCGGTACCTTTTCTGACGGCGATCAAATAGACGTTAGTCGCGGACGAGGTGTCGTCGCGAAAACGGTGCGAATGCTTTGTTTTGATGTGAGAGAGCGGAGGTGTGTAGAAGAAATCGCAATCGACTGCAATGCGACTTCTGATCCATCGCCGCATCATGAGATCGCCGAGAAACTTCGGTCACGACGCGATGGGGATCGTTTCGGGCTGCGACTGCATCGCGTCGGCCATTTCGCGTTTTCCGGCGAAGTAGAAGATGACTCCGAACGCACCCAGAATGAGCGCCGTCATGCGCGAAGCAAGCGCGGTCAGAACGCCATTGGCGTTGGCTTCTGTTAACTCTTCGGGCGTGCTGTGCGGATTCACCGAGAGCTGATGTTGTTCGTACATGTAGCCGATCGCCCACTCCAGGATTCCCACACCGCCAGGCGTGAGTGGAATTGCGGCGACCGCTTCCGGCAAGGGGAGGCCCACCAGGTGATCGACGTAGCCAGGGAACGGGCGTCCATGATGCAAGGCGGCTGCACCAAGGTAGAACGACGTCAGAAATCCCAAGTGTCCTAACAAGCTCAGACTGGCAGCCACGAAGAGGACCGAACGACGACGCTGGTAGAAGCTGAGCGAATTCATCACATCTTTGACGATGTGTCCCAGGCGAGGCCACGTCGTGATCCAGTGCATCAATCGCGAGTGCGTGAACGCGGGAATCAGCATGAGAATGATTCCAATTAAACCTCCTGCAGTCCCCAGCCACAGCAATCCGACCGCCCATTCCATCTGGGAATTGAGCGAGACAGCGGTCGGAAGCAAAGAGGCCAACGCGCCGGAAAGGAACAGGGCCCACAGCCCCAGAATTCGATCCAGCACGACCGTCGCCGCCGCCGAACCCCGTCGTTCGGGGTTATCTTTCGCGAGCCAGACCGCTTTCACGAGGTCGCCACCGGCCGCTCCCGGACCGACAATGTTGCAAGCTTCGCAGAACATTCCCAGTCGGAAGGCGTTCATCCATTTCAGGGGAATGCCGATTCCGGTGACCAGCAACCACCAACGCGAATAGGTCACGCACAAGGAAACGAATCGAATCAGCAGGGCGGCCCCAAACAGGGACCAGTTAATCGTTCGCGAATTCAGTTTCCCCAGGCTCTCCCAGTTTTGCCGTACGAGAAGCCCGAGAATGACGACGGCCAGAATCCACTTTAGCCAGGACGCATTTCGTTTTAGCCAAGACATCAGAAGCCAGCCGCAGAGAATAAGTGAACGTCACCGCTCCGATTTGAGCGGTGGAATTCTCGCTGGATACATGGGATGCGGAATTTGGGCAAGAGCAAACTTGGAGGTGCCGTAAGGGAGGTGGTGCGGAGCCAATTGATCTCAAAACGACGGCGCCTTCCCCTAGCCTCGTGTCATTCCCGCGCAGACGGGAACCCAGTGAAACTGGAGACGATATCCGCGGCTTCATGTTTGGGAGGGCGGGGGGCCGGCCGGGCCGGCAATTTGGGGGGGGGCCAACAAAAAAGCGGCGCACCGCCCGAGCCCCGCCCCCCCCAACAAGCCCTCCCAATCTCGAACATGTCCTAGATTAGTCCAGCAGCTTGCTCTTGCGGTCTCGCCATTCGCTGCGTGCTTCTTTGACGTGCTTAATCAAGAAGTTGCCCAGGTTCTGCTCGGTCTTTAATCCCTTGCCGAGCAGGTCGGTGCCACGCAACTTCGAATCGTACTGCTCAAGATACATGAATTCGAAGCCTTCCTTTTTGGGGGCGAGGATTTCATGCATCTTCTTCGCTTCTTTCAGATCGGTCGCGTTCTTGGCGCCAGCAATAATCAAGACCGGGCGTTTCAAGTTTCGAATCATCCCCAAGGTCTTGTTCGCACCCGATCCTTCGGGCGACAACAGAGCGATCGCTTGAACGTCCTGCCCGCGCGGAGTTCGCTGCGCTGGCGTTGGTGCATCGTCGTACGGAACTTTTTCCCAATCAATTTCTGTGAATCCGAGTGCCACGATCGCGGTCACGTCGGAGGCGACGATTCCCAGCTTGTTCATGTTCAACTGTTTGTTCTGGTGCTCTTCATAGATGAACTTCTTCACGGCATCCAAATCGAGTGCGGCCATCGCGGCCAATTCCGCTTTCTTGGGGGTATCTGGCTTCTTATCGGACGCTTCGCCGCCCCCGGTGCTTTGACCGTGACCACGCAGGTCGACAGTGATCACTGCGAAGTCGATTTTCTGCAGTTGCTCGGCAAAGGTCTTCCAGACCAGTCGGTTGCCCCCTTTGCCATGCAGCAGGATCACGACGGGAGCCTCTTGGCCGAGCGCCGATTTGAAGTAGGTGATCTTGATGTCCAAGCCATCCTTCGTCATCAAAGTCAGATCCTGGCTGGTAGCCTTCGGCGGTGGCTGACCAAACGCGGCGGAACACCAGACGAAAGCAAATGCCAACGCCAGAACCGTTGAGGTTGCTTTGGGCGAAATAACGGGCGGCATGGGTTTCTCCGGTTGTCAGCAAGTTGAGAGGTCGTGACCTTGTTGCGTTCCAATAGCTTCGCACATGGATTGACGTTGTGTCGAGCCAGTGTCAGTGTAGAGGTGCAAAAAACACTGGTCAATTCGCCCCGTGTACCGCGTCCGTAAAATACGGTGACTTGTCCGATTTCGTGATTCGCCTGAATCGACCATGAATCGCCCCTGTATCTCGCTGCTGACAGACTTTGGTCTGCAAGATTCGTACGTGGGCCAGATGAAGGGAGCGATCGCCGCCGTGAATCCGGACGCGATCGTCATCGACCTGACTCATGCCATCCCGCCGCAACAAGTGTGGCAGGCAGCCGTTACCTTGTCGGATTCGATCGACGCCTTTCCACCGGGAACGATTCATCTGGCGGTGGTTGATCCCGGAGTTGGCAGCACTCGACGCGCGATCGCCGCCGAAATCGGTGCGTATCGCTTCGTCTGCCCCGACAACGGGCTGTTATCACTGGTGCTGCAGCGACAAACATTGCATCGCGCTGTCCATCTCGATCAGCCGCGCTGGTGGCGACCAACTGTCTCGGGGACCTTTCATGGTCGAGATCTCTTTGCGCCTGTCGCCGCTGCGTGGAGCCTGGGTCACGATCTGGCCGAGTTTGGTTCGTTGCTGGAAGGACCTCTCCAGGAGCTGTCCGTGCCAAACTATTCTGTGACGCACGGCAACGACGGCGTTTCGATGGAAGTCCACGGTAACGTCCTGACGGTCGATCACTTCGGGAACTTGATCACGAACATCCCAAGGATCGCCATCCCGCCAGATGAGGCGCAGGTGACCATCCAGATTACCAACATGGAACTTGCGGGGACGGTGCGATGCTACGCCGATCGCAGCGACGGCGAATGCGTGGCCTTGTTCGGAAGCTCCGGTCGACTCGAGATTGCGGTCGTTAACGGCGATGCATCGCGGCACCTCGGTGCCGGCGTCGGCACACCGATCTGCGTTAGATACCAATAAATCCGCAGATTGGCCTGTCGCGCGGGTCGGCGTGTTATGACAATGAGCAGTGACTGTTCTCTCTTTTTTCAGCGGAATTGCCAGCCAAAATGTCGTCACCGCGTGGGCTATTCGTGACCGGGACTGATACGAACGTGGGCAAGACTCATCTTGCTGCGATGATCATCCGTGCCATGCGTCAGGCGGGACATCGCGTCGGTGCCTATAAGCCAGCCTGTTCAGGGGCTATCACCGATGCGGCTGGTCCGCGATGGGATGACATCGAACAGCTGCGGACTGCCTTGGGAACGGATTACCCTGACGATCTGATCTGCCCGCAGCGGTTCCTGGCTCCCCTGGCCCCCCCGATGGCGGCGCGGGCCGAAGGCCGACAGGTTGATTTTGACCTGCTGGTTCAGGGGGCGGAGTGCTGGCAATCTCGCGCGGATCTGCTGGTTGTCGAAGGGGCGGGGGGACTGCTGGCCCCCGTGGCGGAGGCAAAAACGGTGGCCGATCTGGCCGTCGCCATCGGCTATCCTCTGATCATCGTGGCTCGCTGCGGCCTGGGGACCATCAATCACACGCTGCTGACCGTCGAAGCGGCGCGGCACCGAGGGCTGTCGGTGGCGGGAATCGTGCTGAATCAGAGTCGGCCTGAGGACGATTTGACGCTGGCTGAATCGAACGCCACGGCGATCGCAGCGCACGGGCAGGTCTCTATTTTGGGGATCGTGGCGTGGGGTACGTCGGACGGTTTGCAACGGCACGGCCATGCCGTCACAATCCCGTGGTCCGATTTGGCTCGGAATTAAGGACTTTCCGAATTCCTGCCGTAATGATCGGCTTTCGATTAGACAGGGGCTTGTATGGCGACGGAAGTCAGTTGTGGGCAATGCCAGGGTCGGCTGCTCGTGGAAACACTCGGAGTTGTCGTCGCCTGCCCGCACTGTGGAACGCACCTGTCGATTCCCGCTCCGGAACCAGTCCCGCCACCACCTGTTGCACCTGAACCTCCGGTCCCGCAATTTGCGGCAGCGTTCGAGCCAGCCCCCGTCCCCGAGCCCGTCTCTACGCCAGCGCCCGTTGTGGAGCCACCGACACCGGTATTGGAATTCCCCGCGGCCGCTCCGCCAGAGAATCATCAATCCGTCACCGTCGTGGCAGTGACGCCAGAGCCTCCGATTCCCGAACCGGTCCCGGTCCAGGAGGCTCCGCCACAGCCAGGGATGTTTACCGCACCACTGCTGGAACCGGAAACGCCGGCGGCACCACCGGCCGATTGGGCTCCGCCTGCGGTGCCGCAATGGACTGCCCCCGTCGAGCCAGCGCCTCCCATGCCTGCCGGGGCGACGGAATTGCAACTTTCGGCGACACAGCAGCTTTCGCTCGGTGCGATCGCCGTCGAAGCAGCGAAATCGACGCCGCATCTGGCGATTCCAGATTTCGCCACCGCGCCTGTCACAGCTCCGCAGCCGGCCCCGATGTCTTTCGGCGTAACACCTGCTCCTGCGCCCACTCCGATTTCGTTTGACTTCGGAGCGGCTCCCGTGGCTCCCGCCGCCCCGACGGCATTTGCAGCGGCACCACCTGCTCCGACGCCACCGATGACGTTTGGCGCCGCGCCTGTTGCGGCCGCTCCTATGACGTTCGGAGCCGCAGCCGCATCACCGGCATCTTCATTCAATTTCGAGATGGGTTCGACGGCGGCTCCAAGGCCAGTCACGTCGGCCACGGCTCCGTCGGCAGCCTCGACCACGTTCGCCGAGCCTGCTGCCTACGGTTCGCCCGCGGAAGTTCTCACGACCGGCATGTCGGAAGAGGCCCCCACGTTCGCCGATAGCGAACTACTGAAGCGGCAGAAATTCCTGTTCACCGTCTTGGTCGTCGTCGGCAGCTATGCCAGTTGCATGACAATCGTCGTGCTCTACATGCTGATTCGAGGCCAGGCCAGTAACTTGGAAAGCCTGCCTGATCTGGCTCCTCCTCGTGGTGAGAACGGACAACTCAGTTGGAGATACAATCCCCCGAAAAACAATGTGGCCTCGGGCCATGTCTTGTCATTGGGGCAGTCTCGACGTTTTGGCAGCGTGAACGTCACGCCCCTCAAGGTGACTCGTGGTTCGGTGAAGTTCGAACATTTCCTGGGTGAAGCGGGGATGACGCGCGAACCGACGCCGCCCGTGTTGAAGCTGTGGATCAAGTTTGAAAACGTCTCGCGAAACCAGAAGTTTGCTCCCGTCGATCCTTACCTCTTGTTCACGCGTAAATCTGGTGGCATGGGCGATCCGATTCAGGCAAACAGCTTTATCGCCACGTTAGAAAACCAGCGCAAAGGGACACCGGATTCGAACGTCTTTGAGATGTCGAAGGAGAGCGAGTTCCGCATGGTCGGACAGAACTTGAGCGTCGACTTGGAGCCGGGCGAAAAGCTCGAGACGTTTATTCCGTCCGATGCAGAAGCGACCAGTCTGAGCGGCGACCTGGTGTGGCGAGTTCAATTCCGCAAAGGATACAACCCCTCGTCGAAGCGCGGGGTAACGACGCTGATCGATGTGCGGTTTAATAGTCGCGACGTGAAAGATGAACGCGGCGCTTGAGAATCGAAGTGACGGTGAATTGTCAGTTTCAAAATACAGGTCGATACCGCGCCTTCCCTTCCTCGATCTCAAATCTGAGATTTGAGATCTTCCGCTTCGTCGATTGCCGTCAACAATTTGACCACTCGGTCTGCGTTAACCGTCCCCTCACCTTGTGCGTCTTCCACGCGTTCCAACGTTGCTGTTTTTCAGCAAACTCAACGCAAACCCCGCAATCAACCCGGGGTCTCGTGTGGCGAATCGGCAACATGACCATGTTGCCCGAATTCAACACCTACGCAGATCCCCTGCGCTCCGCATAGACTCACCACAAATCGGTGTTGACACAAACCACCAAAGTTAAACTGGTGAGACTTGTCCGGTTCGGCGGAGTCCGTCAAGGAATGTCGCTCTGCGGGTTGTATGGTGTTTGCAAGCGTGTTTTCATTTGGCACGCACCGTTTGTTGATTTTTGTATTTTTCCCTCAAGCTCCGGTTGCGCCGCGCTTTATCATTGCGTTACCGATTCTGTTCACAGGGCACTCTGGCGATTGAAGCCAGGAATGTAGTTCTGACGTGAACGCGGAATCGTTCGGTCACACGGATGAATCGACGTATGCAATTCCCGTCGGGATGTGTCGGGGTTTTTGCATCACGAAAGCTAGATAACAACTTGAGGGGGGGATTCATGAACAGATGGTTGGTGGGCGCCATGGGCGCGCTAGCGATCGTCGTGGCTTTATCGCCACAGTCGGCAACGGCTGGGTGCTATTGCGGCGCCGCTAGTTATCGCTGTTGTCCGACAGCGGCCTGCGAGCCCGCAGCATGTTACACGACATGCCGCGTGGAACGTCAGCAATGTCAACGGACAGTCTATGACTACGTCCAGGAGCCGCAGCCGTACACGGTCAGCCGCACCGTGTACGACACGTCCTATGAAGACGTGCAGCAGACCTGCTATCGCAATGTCGTGGAAACGGCATACCGCGAACAGCAGTACCAGGTCGCTCGCCAGGTCGTCGAAACGGCCGAACGCGAAGAGGCCTACACCGTGATGCGTCCGGTCACCGAAACGATGTATCGCGAATGCAACTACACGGTCCAGAAACCCGTGTGGGAAGAATGCACTCGCGAAGTTCGCCGTTGCGTGCAACGACCGGTCACCGAGACGATCGAGCAGGAATGCCGTCGTACGGTGATCCGCAACGTCAGCGAAACGATCAATCAAGAACGTTGCTACACGACCATGCAACCGGTCACCACCTACAAAACGGTGAGCCGCGATTGTGGTCGCTGGACAACGCAGAAAGTCTGGCACAACAGCTTCTGCTTCCCAGCCTGCGTCCGCGATGAATGCGGTAACGCTCGCATGGCGATGGTCCCACGAGGATTCTACACCTGCAAGCCCGTCTGGTGTCCGAACATCGTCTGCCAGCAAGTTCCTTGCACGACGTATCAACCCGTGGTCTGCAAGCAAATCGTCCCTGTGACGGTCTGCCGCCAGGTTCCCGAGACGATCGTCACCAAGGTTCCTGTTCAAGTCTGCCGTATGGTGACCGAACAGATCGTCGACAAGGTTCCTGTTCGCACCTGCAAAATGGTCTGTGAACAAGTCACGCAGCGAATCCCTTACCAGGTCTGCAAGCTGGTTCCGGAACAATGCACGCGACGAGTTCCAATCCAGACCTGCCGTACCGTCACCGAAACGAAGACCTGCCGCGTTCCTTATCAGGTCTGTCGTCAGGAGCCCTTCACCGTGACCAAGCGAGTTTCTCGCTGCGTCCCACGTGAAGAGCAGATCCAATGCACTCGCATGGTGACCAAGTGCGTTCCTCGCGTGGAATCGTACGAAGTCTGCAAGATGGTCCCACAGACTGTCTGTCCATCGGGCGGATGTGCGACCGGTGACTGTGCCACTGGCGGCTGTGCTTCGGGCAACTGTGGTGTGCCACAAATCGCACCACCAGCCGGTGTGTCACCCACGCCAATCCCAGAAAACAGCCCACGTCCAGAAGCAGCCCCGCTCACCCGTGGCTTCCGCTTCTCACGAGGCGCCGCCACGTGATCAGCCCAAGGTAGACGGCACACTCCGTGGGCCTAACGCTTTGATAAAACATCAGGACCGCGTTCAATCGAACGCGGTCCTGTTTTTGTTTGCAGCGACTTCAACCTCGCCGCTGCTTCCGTCATTCTCGCGCAGGCGGGAATCCAGCAATTCGTCAATACGGTCACGGTACGAGAACGCTGGAATATTGTTTGAGTCCCAGCGTCAGTGGTGACTCGGTGCCAATGAACTACGAACAGAAGCCGCACCAGCGGCTATCCCACCGGCCCGTGAATCGTCTGGGCGATCACATTCTCGGTGAGCCGCAGCATCATCGTCTTCCCAACTTCGATCGCCAAATAGTTATTCAGCGGGATCAGTTGGCGTCGATCGTTTCTCTTCTGCGGCCTCCTTGATTTGCTTCTGATAGTCCGCCGCGGCGAGATAGCGGCCGTAATAGTTTTGAAACGCGGCGAGAAACTCCTGCCCTTGTGCCAGTTTCTTGATTTCAATCGGTCGTTCGCGATGGCCACTGCGTTCGAAATAGATGGTCAGTGTCTGCTTGTCATTGAGTTGGCAACGAATGAACTCGCGAAAGAAGAGGGGATCGGGCCAGGGAGCGTGATGAACTTTCTCGAAGTCCATCGTCAACGTTCCCTGCTGGCCTTCGAAGCTGAGGGCAGGGACCGCCGCTTCGACAAGCACTTGCTCTTCGGGCGTTTCGGGTAGCAGGCGATAGGGGAGTGACTGTTCGTGAGCCTCGCGAAATCGTTGTTCAAATGCCTGCCACATCTGCTGCTCCAACTCGGCGGCATTCGGGATTTTCGCGTACCAGCCTCCATCAGTTGCGACATCCAGCAATTGACGTGCTTGTTCGCTACCTGGATCAACACCCAATTGCGTGAGTCGCTGAGACGTGGGTGGGTGCGAGTCGAATGGATGAGCCGTTTCGGACTGGCTGATCGTGGGGTCATTGGCGAATTCGGTGGTGTAAGCCACGAAACCATTTTCGATGCGATTGGAAACATCCGCCATCTTAAGAACCTGTTTTTGACTAAACAGGTCGAGTTCAATCGATCGCCTGAATTTGGAATACGCCACGACTCGCAAGAGGGCCGCCGCGAAATCGCGTGCTGACGTGACCTTGGCAGAGATGCCGTCGGCACGGAATTCTCGCTCGCGGCTGAGCTTGTTCAACGACAGATCAAACATGGCTCGGAAGCAGACCATGAAGTAATAGATCGGCTTGGAAATCCCGCCTTCATGCAACCCCTGCAAGTAGATCCCATAGCGGCGCAATAGAGGTGAAATACGCTGCGAATAAAGTGTGTCATTGCCGCTGAAATGCGCCATTTCGTGGGCGAGAATCGCATCGGCTTCAGTGGAGTGCAATTGTTTCAGCAACGGCAAACTGACGAACAACGTCTTCCCTCGATAGATCGTGCCGTTGACAGTCAGCGGATGTTCTGTGACGTAGAAATTATCATCGATCCCCGCAATGACCTGATCGGGTGGACTGGTTCCGACTTTTTCGCAGATCCGGTTCAATTCCTGCCACAAAGGTGCCGCCGCATCGGGGCCTAATACCGTCCCTTCCACGTCCCAATCGGTCTTAGGGTTCGTAAAGATGGCCTTGATCACGACGGCCACACTGACGAGGGCCAGCAATGCCGCAATAAGAATCAGCTTGAGGGAGTAGCTTTCGAACAGGATCGCTGTCACCCAAAACGATAATTCGGTCACCAGGACTGCCAGCAGAATCGTTTGCAGTGCTCCATAGATTCGCAGAACATGCCAACTGATCAACAGACACCAGTATTGGACCAGTTGAGATCGCAAAGAGAACCAGACACAAATCCCGGCAAACAGAAAGACGACCACTCCACTGATCACGGAAGCCACCGACAGACGAATCATCCAACGGAAAGTGGCGTACGCAAACCGCATACTGGAATTGGTCTGGGCTGCCGTTTCGGGATCGAGGATCTGTTGTGAAAAGGGCGTTTTATCAAAGTATTCGAGCGCCTGGGCGCGCTGTTCTTCCGAGAGTTTAGGTTCGCTTCGAATCTGGCTTTGAATCTGTTCGCGAACGTCATGATCGTAGCGCGATTCCGCATATTCGAAGAACGCCCAGGAAATGATTGGGATCACGAAGATCAGCAGCGAGGGGACAACAAACGTCTTCGCGAATTGGCGAATCGTCATCGTGGGACGTGCTGCAGGCATATCACTATCTCGCGAACGGTTGGGAGTCGTAGCCTGGAGATGAAGGGCCCGGATTGTATGACGATTGCACGGTGCCAGTCGACTGAGAAACAGGATAGATTCAATCGGATGTTTGTTTTGTTCCGAAGCGAACCCAGCCTGGCACTTCGAGTCGGTTCGTTTCGGACCCGATCACCATTCGGATATGATCGCCGAGTAGATCTGTCAAATCGTTACGTGTCGGGTGCCTCGATGGGAATGGTTGCGATGAGAATGCCTGTTGGCCTTGCGCTGTCGTGCCTTTGCCTCTTCGCCGTGCAACTGAGTGCCGCCGATGCTGCGAAGGCGTCCCGGCCGAATATTGTGTTCGTGATGGCCGATGATCTGGGCTATACCGATCTGGCTTGCTATGGCAGCAAGTACTACGAGACTCCGAACATTGATCGGCTGGCCAGCCAGGGGATGCGGCTGCTGAATCATCATCATTGTCAGAACTGCGCGCCGACGCGGGCCGCTTTGATGACCGGCCAATATGGTCCACGAACGGGGATCTATACGGTCGGAAACATTGACCGGTTCGACTGGCGGTCTCGACCTCTGAAGCCAGTCGACAATGTTACTCAACTGCCGCTGGACCGCACTATCTTCGCGAAGCAACTGAAGCAGGCGGGATATGCCACCGGCATGTTCGGCAAATGGCATCTGGGTGAGAAGGGACTCTATCATCCAAGTCAACGCGGCTTTGATGAAGCGATTACCTCGGCGGGGGCTCATTTTGATTTTGAGACGAATCCGAAGACTGATCACCCTGCCGGAGAATACCTGGCCGACTTCCTGACGGATCGGGCGGTCGACTTCATTCAGCGCCACAAGGACCAGCCGTTCCTGTTGTACTTGCCTCACTTTGGCGTGCATGCACCTCATGACGCCAAGCCTGAATTGATCAAGCATTTCAAGCCCAAACCTGGTGTCGACGGCCATAACAGCCCGACCTATGCGGCGATGATCGCCAGTATCGATGAGAGCGTGGGGCGCGTCATGCAGACGCTGGACGAACTGAAGCTGGCCGATAACACAGTCCTGATCTTCACCAGCGATAATGGTGGAGTCGGCGGCTACATTCGCGAAGGGATCAAGCGCGGTGGTGGAGACATCACTGATAACGCGCCGCTGCGCAGTGGGAAGGGGAGTCTCTACGAAGGAGGGACCCGCGATCCATTCATTATCCGGTGGCCCGGTGTCACGCCCGCCGGTTCCACTTGCAACGTCCCGACGATCCATGTCGATCTGTATCCCACGCTTTTGGTACTCGCATCGGCTGCTCGGCCTGCACAGGTCTTGGACGGCGAGAGCCTGGTGCCGTTGTTCCGCGATCCCAAGAGCAAGCTTTCTCGAGATGCGATTTTTCAGCACTTTCCGGGGTACCTGGGGGCGGGAGCCGGGTTCTGGCGGACAACGCCTGTCAGCCTGATTCAAAGTGGCGACTGGAAATTGATGGAGTTTCTGGAGGACGGCCACCTGGAACTTTATGACCTGTCGAAGGATATCGGCGAAACAAACAACCTGGCAGCATCAATGCCCGAGAAGGCAAAGGCGATGCAGGCGCGACTGGTCGCCTGGCGCGAGGAAGTGAAAGCCCCGATGCCGACGCCAAATGACGCGACGACGCCCAAAACGGGTAAGAAAGCCAAAGCGAAGGCGAAGGCCGACGACGACTGACCGCTTCCATTCAATCTCGTTGATTGACAGCGAGAATCAGGTGGCACGTAATTGTGACCAGCTCATTCAACCGCGGCCTGCTGAACGGCTTCAACAGTTCAACTTCGAGGAGAGATCATGCGATCGATGCGAGTAGCTCAAGTGTCCCAGGCGACTGGTCCGTGGGAGAGTGTCGAACGTCCGAGCCCGGAGCCGGGACCGCAAACCGTACGAATCAAGGTGCAGGCGTGCGGTGTTTGTCATAGCGATTCGATCACCGTTCAAGGCGCGGTGCCGGGGATTCAATATCCTCGCGTCCCCGGCCACGAGATAGCGGGCGTCATTGACGCGATCGGACCGAACGTGACGGGGTGGTCTATTGGACAGAAGGTCGGTGTCGGCTGGAATGGCGGGTACTGCAGTCAGTGCAATTCGTGTCGCCAGGGGGATCTGTTTGCCTGCGAAACTCATCAGGCAACCGGCGTGACGTATGACGGCGGCTATGCCGAATACGTGATCGCGCCGATCTCGGCGGTCGCTCGTGTACCGGATGAGCTTTCTCCGACCGACGCCGCGCCACTGATGTGTGCGGGGATCACGACATTTAATGCCCTGCGTCACAGCGGTGCCGTCGGAGGTGATCTGGTCGCGATTATGGGATTGGGTGGACTGGGACATCTTGGCGTGCAATATGCGTCCAAGATGGGATTCCGCACGGTGTCGATCGCCCGCGGTCAAGACAAGGGTCCGCTCGCCCATCAATTGGGGGCGGATTTCTACATCGATAGTACGACTCAAGATCCGGCGGCCGAACTTCAGAAGCTGGGGGGAGCCAAGGCGATCCTGGCAACAGTCACCGCGAGTGATGCGATGACCGCCGTTCAAGGGGGCTTGGCTATCAATGGGACTCTGGTTCTCATCGGCGCGACAATGTCGATGGAAATCTCGCCGTTGTTCCTGCTGATGGGCCGACGTTCGGTCAAAGGGTGGTACTCGGGGATCGCCAGCGATACTCAGGATACGCTGGCGTTCAGTTCGCGCAGCGGCGTGCAATCGATGAACGAAGTCTATCCGCTGGAAAAGGCCGCGGAAGCATACGAACGCATGATGAGCGGCAAGGCCCGATTCCGGGTCGTTCTGACAATGGGCGACTAGCCTAATGGCGAAATGAAATTGCTTTGTTTTTGGGAGGGCGAGGCTCCTGGCGAGCCGCAGATGTTATGGTGAGCCCATCAACATGCGCGGCTCGGCA
>CBIHQO010000022.1:0-19325 GCA_966211735.1 uncultured Schlesneria sp. | reverse complement strand
TCAACGACTTCGGCGCACTCCCAAACTAACTCGCAAAAGCTGGCATGCACCCCGAAATGACCGTGCCCATCATCCCGTATTGCATGCCAACAGAGTTGTATGTACAACTACGCAGCGGGAGTCCACATGACGCGGCGGTTTGAAGACATCGTAGCAGCAGACTGTTTCGCCGGCCGCATTCGAATTTTGAATCGGCTGGTGAGCGGCATCTACGATGGAAAGCTGCGAGCACACGGAATTCGCTCGAGTCAGATCAATATTCTGGTGGTGATCGCGACGCAGGGGCCGCTCGGGGCGTCAGAGATTTGTCGACAACTCTGCCTGGAGAAATCGACTCTCAGTCGTGACCTCGAGCGACTCGTGGCCCACCAGTGGGTGAATGTCGCACCGGCAACAGGTCGCGTTCGGCTATTGCAGGTTACGGATGCGGGCCGTCAGGTGATTCGCTCGCTGAGACCGGCCTGGGAAGAAGCCCAGGCCGAAACGCGAGAACTGTTGGGTGATGTCCTGTCGAATGAGTTGTTTCGAGTTGTTGATCGGTCGGTGTGTCGTCGTGATGTCGAACATGCTATCGATCCTGAAGTGAGCAGGCGAAAATCGGTCAGCCCACGCGCTGCCGCGAACAATGGACTGAAGTGAGGTTCCAAAGTGGGCTCGCTCTGGTCTGTCAGATCCGCAGAATGAAATTGCAAGGAGTCTATCAATGTCTCGGCGAGTCGTGATCACGGGCGTGGGTTGTGTTTGCCCGGTCGGAAACACGGTGGAAGCATCATGGGAAGCATTGCTGAAAGGTCGGTCCGGCGTCGCCAGGACGTCGCTCTTCGATGCATCACAGTTTCCCTCGCGCATTTCCGCCGAAGTGAAGAACTTTGAACGCGATTTCCCGGAACTATGCGCCCAGTACCCGAAAACAGGCCGCAACGTCTTGTTTGCTCTCGCTGCGGGAAGGCAGGCCGTGCAATCCTCCGGGTTACAACACGCTGGATACGACCCTGTTCGCGTCGGGGTCTACACCGGTGCCGGCGAAGGAGGGTCCGACTTCCGACATTTCATGAGTCTCATCGCTCGCTCATCGAAGGACGGCGACTGCCAGCTCGATCGCTTCACGCAACTTGGCCTGCAGGAGTTGGATGCCGTCGTCGAAATGGAGCAGGAACCCAGCATGGTTCCGGCGCATCTGGCTGGTGAATTCGGCTTCGCCGGGCCCAACCTCAACACACTGACGGCCTGTGCCGCCGCTGCCCAAGCCATAGGCGAATCGGTCAAGGTGATCCAAGAGGGAACCTGCGACGCCATGTTGACCGGTGGCTCGAGTTCCATGATTCATCCGTTCGGTGTCAGCGGCTTCTGCCTGCTGACCACGTTATCGACTCGCAATGACGAACCAGAACGAGCATCGAGGCCGTTTGATCGAGATCGCAGTGGCTTCGTGCTGGGAGAAGGAGCCGGCATGCTGGTCCTCGAAGAGTACGAATCCGCGAAAAAACGCGGTGCAACAATCTACGCCGAACTGGCTGGCTATGGTTCGACGGCCGATGCCTATCGGTTGACCGACATCCATCCCGAAGGTCGCGGGGCCGCCGAGGCCATGCGATTGGCGCTTCACGAAGCCAAACTAATTCCCGCCTACAACAGATTTCTGAAGGCCACCGGCACCAGCACTAAAGCCAACGACTCCATCGAGACCCTGGCCATCCACAAGATCTTCGGCTCTGCAGCCGACCGCCTCCCCATCAGCAGCACGAAAAGCATGACGGGGCACCTGGTCGCAGCAGGGGGCGGCATCGAAGCGGTCTTCGCCACACTGGCCCTGCGCGATGGCGTCGCCCCACCGACAATCAACTACGAAACACCCGACCCCGAATGCGATCTCGACTACATCCCCAATCAGGCGCGCGAACTACCCATTCGACACGTGCTGTCCAACAGCTTCGGTTTCGGCGGCCAGAATATCTCGCTGCTGTTCTCGCGAGTCTAACCCCAAATGTTTCAGCGCGGCTCCATTGAGCCGCGCTGCGTTTGCACGCGAACGGCCTTAGTCGCTCTCTTCGCCAAAATGGGCCAGGAGATGCAAATAGAGAGCGCACACGAAGTCGCGGAGCGAAAATCCTCTTCAGCAGATCCCTGCACGTGGATCCGAAGAGACTCTCCACAAGGTTTCTCTTGCTTCCTTCCGGCTTCGCGTGATGCCCGGCTTTCTTCACAGGCAACGTGATTCGGCGAAGTGACCAGCGCAGCCCAACGTTGCGGTCCAGTCGTTCCCACGCCGACTGCTGTGATAATTCTCTGGACCCGTTTGTCACTTCGAACTGTCGTCTGGGGATTCAATACAGAAGAGAGGTCATGCGCGTGGTCTGCCCGGATGTGTATCGCATTCGGAAACCCACCGCCTGGTTTCAACAAACTGCAGCCATCGTCTGTCGTGATTCATCATCTCGACGACGGCATGCTCTGCATAAACATCGGCTCCCTGCAGTTTTTAGTGGCACTATTGTTTCCAAGATCACAATATGTTCCAATCCGACGCAGCATTCCTGAACGATCAGTTCCGGCCGACAATCGCTCGTTGCCGCATGCTTCGGACAGGAATCGACCGGTGCCACGGATGGCCGGTCGCTGCAAACGTCAGGACGGCAATCCAAGTCGACTATCAGAGGCCACTGATGATGTACGGCTGTAAGACGATTGCGCGCGCTCACTCGCGACGAGGTTTCACCCTCATCGAACTGCTCGTCTCCATAATGATTATGGCAGTTCTGATCGCCCTCCTACTCCCCGCAGTCCAGCAAGCCAGAGAAGCAGCGCGGCGAACATCTTGCCGCAACAATCTCAAGCAGCTTGGACTGGCGCTGCATAACTACGAAGGCACCCACAAAACATTTCCGATGGGCGGCTACGCGCAACCGAAATCGCTTGGCCCAGCAACGATTCCGATGGCCGGACCGTCATTTTTTGTTGGCCTTTTACCCTATTTGGATCAGCAGACACTCTCCGGCCTGTTCAATACATCCGTTCCAGGAAGCGGAGATCCAACAGCCTTACCGCCAGCGACGACGGGCCCGAATGCGTTACTAATCAACAACGTAAAACTTCCCGTCCTGCTTTGCCCATCGAGCCCGGTCCCAAGCATGAGCACCGCAGGGGGAGTTCAACTGACGATGCCGTCTTATCTTGGCATCTCTGGAGCGGCGCCGAATGGGCCAGGTGGATTCACGGAAACTCGGATCGCTACTTTCAACGGTTCGTGCGGAGGGATGGCCGGCCAAGCTTCCTGGGGCGGAGTCTTAGTACCGAATGAAGCGATAAGCATCGCAAGGATTACTGACGGAACCAGCAATGTGGTGATGATCGGAGAGTGCTCCGATTACGTGCTCGATGCCACTGGTGCAAAGCTCAGAATCGATGGCGGAATGCCCTCCGGATGGACACGTTCGACAGAGAGTTCTGGAACCTGCGTCACCTATCAGAACGCCAGTTCGCATATCCCGACTCGCAGCTTCAATCTAACGACACTCATGCATCAGGTCGGACTCAGAGACTTCGCAGCGAGTTCCAGTTGTCTCGCCAATTTTCCGAACCGCCCTCTGCTTTCTGCACATCTTGGCGGTGCTTACATCTTGATGGCAGACGGCTCAGTCCGCTTCATCAGCGACAACGCAGATGTATTAACGGTCAAACGCCTCGCAACAAGAGATGATGGCCAGCCTTTGGGTGAGTTCTGAGGGTTACTTCGTTGGAACGATGTGCTCTTTTTGTGTCTATCATTTAGATCTGGGAGTTTGAAATGGTTCGTGCGGCGTTCTTCGTATCGCTGGTCGGCTTAGCGGCCCTTTTGTTTGCTCAAGAGCCCTCAGCGCAAAATGCTAATCCCACAAAGGGCGATCATCCGGTGATCAAACCTGTCCCTGAATCCGCCACTTTGACTTCGACCATTTGTGCTTGCCCTATATATCCAGTCTATCAAGATGGCAATGACGTTCTCTATTATACGGAGGTGTGCACGCCGGCCACATCTTGCACAGTGAACGACGTCGCATACTGTTGGGCATCGGATCTTAACTGGCCGTATGCCTGCGTGCCTACAGGCACGAATGGAAACTGCGATGCCTGTGACGGCATCGATTTCACGCAAAAGGATGTGGGTTCAGCATTTGGAGGGATGTTAGCCAAGAAGAACAAGGCCGACACTCTTCAGGATCACTTGCTTCCAACCGACGTGCACTTCCCAGATGGACAAGCACATCCTCGACAAGGCGTTAAGAATGTATACACGAACGATTTCTATGTAAAATTTAAGGACAAAAACAATATTGTTATTTATGCTAAACTCTTCGTCGCGAGAGTAAGAGCAGATGAAAATATAGGTGCGCCGAATCCAGAGCAGAGCGATCGACTGTTGTTCCTCGGGTATCAAGTTGGAGATCTGGAAAGTACGGAAAAGGCAAACGCAATCTCGGTGCAATCGGTAGTTGCTCGCCGCCGGACGGCAAATGGACTTGAAACTCAAAGCGAGCGTGTTCGCACAGTCCTGGTGAGTGGAAGCAAGTTTCTCGTGCTTCTCGCGAAGCCGTGATGTTTATTCGAGCGAATAGCCGGTGCACGCCTCTTCACAGAATAGTGATAAGCAATCTCGAATCGTCATAGCACTAGGGCGCGGCTACGCGAAGCCGCATGAAATCAGTCTCACTAACTCGCGGGCGGAGACTGCGAACGCAACGGACTCCGAAGTCGCCATCATTTTGGGCTTCTGGTGAAAGCCTGATTGGGTACCGGGTGGACTCGCCATTCCCCTCGGTCACCATCGGCGTTCCTCCACGCAAGATCCTCATTGCGCCCTTGATGGTAGTCGGACCTGATTTTGTCGTAGTCCATTCCCAAGGATTCGTCGATAGCCCTCTCAAAGGCGGTGCAATCGTGTTCTCGTCGTTTCGTTGAATTATGTACAGTAGTTCAAGATTACTCGGCAGCCGCATACCCTTGGATTCAGCATAACTTTGGGCGACGAAGTAGTTATTGCGCTCCAGAAGCGAATTGCTGTTAGTGAGATCGGGTGCCAGTGAATGTTCGGCTGGTTCAATAAGCAAGGAAGGGACAATTAATTCGGCACGATCCTTTTCAATGGTATCCGGCGGCTGCCAATCGTTGCTGCCTTTAACATAGATTTCGTCGCCAGTCTTCGATTCAGGGATCTCGATTCGAACAAAGCGAATGCAACCATCATCCTCAAGCTTCCAGTACTGAGCTCGATACGTAAGTGCAGTGCTCTCATCGAAATTGGGTACATGACGGGTAACCTCGTGGAAACGCTGTTCATCTAACACTGCCACGACCAGATAATCGGCCGGCATCAGTTTCATTTTCAGCGGTGTCTTACCCCGAGCATGCTCGATTTGCGTTGGGTCGGGATCTCCGGTGGCTGGGTCGACCTTCACTACCGTAATCGCGCAACCCGGTGGGTCGGTAGTGAACTCCACCAGCCTTCTGAGGTCCGGCGGCTGATTCCACCACCAAATCCCCATCGCCAAACTTAGACAGACTGCAGCCGTCGCTGCCAGACTGATCACAAGCCGCCGATGACGCCAGGCCCACTTCATCGTCCGGTTCCGGATCGAGATCGAAACTTCGCGCGGTGCTTCTCCGTTCAGCCACCGCTGCAGGTCGTCGGCCAATGCTTCTGCTGACTGGTAACGCGAGACCGGGCTCTTGGCGAGGCATTTCAGGCAGATCTTCTCCAGGTCCTCCGGGATCGTCGACTTGATCTGACGCGGTGGCTTGGGAGTGGCGTTGTTGATCTGATCGTAGAGTGAATTTGCATCTCCCAGAAAGGGCCTTTGGCCGGTCAACAGCTCGTACAGCACCACCCCGAGCGAATAGATGTCGGTGCGGTAGTCCAGATCCGGTTTGCCTGACGCCTGCTCGGGGGACATGTAGGGGAGAGTTCCGCCGGCCCGATGCCTGCCGGTGGCCGATGCATCGGTGACCAGGCGCTTGGCCAATCCAAAGTCGGCCAGATGCGGTTCGCCTGCGCTATCCAGCAGCACGTTCCCCGGCTTCACGTCGCAATGCGTGATACCGCGACTGTGAGCGTGATTTAATGCTCTAGCAATCTTGCCGACCAGTTCCGCGACCTGACGCGGCGTCAGCTGATGTGTCTCCCGCCACACCTTCAGATTCGGCCCGTCAACGAAATCCGTCACGATAAACGGGGGCTGATTCGCGTCCCCTTCGCCAACTTGATAGACGGTGACAATGTTGGGATGACGGAGCTTGGCGGCCGCCTGTGCCTCCTGCAATACGGCGGAAATGTCGGCCTTCGCCAAGCGCTCCTGGCGAGGAATTTTGACAGCCACGTCGCGCTGCAATTTCGTGTCGAACGCGCGCCACACTGTGCCGAACCCGCCCGTTCCGGCAATCGATCGCAACTCAAAATGCTTGGCTGGCGCTGGATCGACGCACTCGAACGTCGCCGTGTCGATATTCATCGCGCCTGACGCGGACTTGGTTGTGGCCGAATGCAGGCCGGGGGGATCGACTTCCGCAAAAAGTGCAGTCAGAACGTCGATATCGTCGGGAAATCGAGCGAAATAAGCCTGAATATCGACGGACTGACTACGCTGCCGCGCCATGTCGACTTCGACGGCGACGAGCTCTTTCAGGAGTTGCGTGCGGCCCGATTCAGGCATTTCCGCCAGCAGATCTTCGATTCGCGGCGTGTGCCCCCTCTGGAGTTCGGCTTCGAACCAATCGCATACCATGTCGATCTGATCGCCAAGTCGCGGCGGTTCTTCGTCGCCCGAACTCGTGGGTTGCCGACTCATGCCTTGAGTTCCTCGGCCCACCGCTCGCGAATCAGGTTCACTTTGCGGACGATCGTCCGCGGGGTCACGCTCAGCTTCGTCGCGATTTCGTCGTGCGAGTATCCTTCCAGCTTCCACAGAGCGATCGAGCGGAGAACGTCGTCGCGAAGCAGCCCCAACAAGCGCTGCTGCTGTTCTTCGAGCATCAGAATCATTTCTGGAGGAGATTGATCCGAATCGGCCGGCAAAGCGAAATTCGACGCATCCGTGTCGCCGTCCAGTGACTTCGTCCCCGCCCCCCGCTTCTTCCGCTGATTGTAGGCCTGGCGATTCAGTGCTGTTCGCCGAGTAATCGTCAGTAACAGCCACCACAACTCTTCGCGGTTGCGAACCTCGTCATACCGCCCCTCCTGGGCTCCCTGCCAAAGGGCGTTGAATACGCTTTGAATGAGATCGTCTTCGTCCCCCACCGCGTTAAACGTCCCGCGAAAGCGACGTCGAGCAAGCTGAATCAGCGTGGGACCATAGCGTTCCCATAGTTTCTGAGCGGCCGCTTGATCGCCTTTCGCAAGCTGGCGCAACCAGATCGTCACCGAATGATCCACAAACTGGCCCTTCCCGCAATCTCCGCAACCTTCCCGTCATTCTCCGTTCGCCATTCTGGGCGACGGCTAATACCTCGTGCAAGCCCCGTCTGCGGTTTCGCAGCAGTTAATGACGTCTACGGCCCAATAACATGGCGATTCGGGAATCACAAATTGCGTAATTGGAAAATCCAGATCGACCCTGTCACTCGAAATCGGTGCTTCTGGATTAGCTCTGTAGCCGTCCACTCAACCAACTGTCCCCGAACATCTGACGTGAAAAGTAGGGAGACGGCTCGTCGGCTGGAACGAGAGGCTGGCGAGAGAACAGCGGGTATGACGCGACGATCTGACATGTACGTTGCATGTCAGGGTTGCCAACTAACACGAATGGGGGTCCGTGATGAATCAGGTCTTGTGTTGTGCGATTATTACCTTGTTGATTGGTCCCGGCCAGTCGGCGTTCGCTCAGCGTCATGGAAGGCTTCGCTTCGAGCAGCATTACTATGCTCCGGCGGCACCGGTGGTCCAACAAGCTCCCGCAGTGCAGGCTCAGGCAGCTCCCGCGCCCGCACCACCCGCGACGGAATCCGTGGCTCAAGTCACACCGCCCGCTCCAGCCCAAGCACCGAAAATCACACCAGTTCCAGGAGCCGCTCCGTCAACCGGCGTGAGTTGCTGCGAAGGATCCGGTTCTGGCGGTCACTGCACTCCGGAATGCAAGAAAGGTTTGAACCTGCCGGAAGTCAAAACCACAGGTGAATGCCACGGCACGGAACACTGCACGCCCATTGAAGTCCATGTAAACGGGTATCTGCCGGAATACCCGGGCGACCTGCTGAAATTCTACAAGCACTGTTATGTCGTCACCGCGATCGTTCCCGTCCCTGTCATCGAAGTGAGGAAGGTAGAACGGTGTGATTTCAAGAAATACACGTATAAAGTCGGCTACGATAAGGACCACAAATGCTGCGAAGTGACCGTCTGCGTTCCTTGCCAATCGTGCCTTGTCGACACGAAAGTCTGTATCCTCAAAGACTTGCCAGAGAAAGTGCAAGTCTGCGAGCGGCAAGACGGCTCCTTTGACATCTATGTTCTCGATGCCCCAGGGATGCCCCAAAAGTGGCTGCTGTACGATGCCGTCACGAAGGCGGAGGTCACAGCCCTGAAGGTTCAGCCATAGGAACAAGGCGGGACCCCGCCGAAAAGCTCACAAAGCTCTCGTCATTGAGATGGCGAGAGCTCTTTCAACTTCACTTCTGCGAACAATGGCCGCCGCGAACAGCGATCGGGCATGGCGTAGAGTGGTGATCTCTTATTCAAGTCAATTGCGATTCTGCAAGTACGAAGTGCAATCCACAGAAAGGGCTGAAGATGGCAAACCATGTGAGGATTGATCGCGTTACTCAAGGCCCAGAAGGTCATGATTCGCCGGCGGATCGATTGAGCGTCAATAGCGAGGACTTCCTCTGGATCTATGTGGAAGCGAAACTTCCCTCAAACATCGTGCAAGGTGAATACGTCACAATCAAGGGGGGCGTGCCGATTCCAGAGACGCGAGTCGTGCTTCCTGCTCCAACAAAAGTAAACGGTCAGTACCGATTTCTCCTGATCCATTATGTTCTTGCCAAGAATTCGAAGTATCTGTTCCATTTCGCCGACTCTCTGATGTCGCCAAATTTTGAGGATCAATGGGAAGTTCAAACGATTTAGTGCCACGGATTATTCGACGGAGTATGGGTTGGGGTGAATGGCTTGGCGTGATAACCCTTCGAGCCAACCTGCCGGGCAAGTGTGCTTCGCGTTTCTTCGCTGTTCTTCAGGCAGGCAATCAAGTACGGGAAGTCATATTTGGGTTTCCAACCCAGTTCCCGCCGAGCCTTCGCGTTGACATAGACTCGATCAATGCTCGGTGCCATTTTCCATCCGCGACGCTCGTACTCGGCCACATATTCTGGAAGATGCCGCGCTATCACTGATGGCGCATTCATCCGCAGATCAGCGAGATCTTCCCGCATGAATAGTGTTGTCGCGCTAATAATATAGCGATCGAAACCAATTGTTGGGGCGCGGTCGACGGACAGCAGATGGGCACTCACCACATCTTCGATGTCCACTCGGCGATAGAGGAACTCGTTGACTTTGAGGTTCTCGTCGGCGAACGCGTCTCGCGCTATGGGGTTGTCATCCGCTTCGGGGAAAAAGCGAGATGTTCTCAACACGAGGCAGGGGAGCCCGTGATTTCGATAGAACAACTGACAAAGATCCTCGGCCGCGACCTTGGTGACACCATAGATGTTCTTGGGAACAGGCCGCACATCTTCGGTGATCCAAGCAGCCGGAGCACCCGGGGGCGGAACCAGAGCATCGCCGAAGGTGCTCGTCGTACTCGTGAAGACGAACGACTTCACACCAGCAGTCACCGCGGCTTCGAGCAGATTGAGCGTCCCCGTGATGTTCGTGTCGACGAATTCCTGTCGACGATGAGTCCCCACATGCGGCTTGTGCAACGTGGCCGTATGAATGACGGCCTCGACCCCGATCATGCAGCGATCAACGGTTGCTCGGTCGACGATCGAACCGACACTCGTCGTAAACGGACTCGGCAAGACATCAAGGCCACCAACCTCTCGCCCCAACTCCATCAGCCGACGCACCAATGCTTCGCCAAGATGGCCGGAACTGCCTGTGACCAAAACTCTCATTCGCCGATCCAGTGTTGTTCGCAGGTGATGCTTCAGCATCACTTTTGATCCCTCACTCAGTGGCTGAACCCTCGTAGCATCTTTGCAGGAGGACAGATTTCGGTAGCCTTCCTCTCGCCCTTAGACTGAATTGGGGCTCTGAAGTTCGCGCCCCGTGGTCGACCAATCTATCCAACTGCATCATAAACCACTTTGGAGACATAAGTTACATCTAGTCAGGACGCGGCAACCTTTCCTCCCCCACGCGGCTCAACTCATCCTTACAACCGTCATAAATTGACGGACAGACCGCGTATCCCTCGCAGAGGGCAATTGCTTCCGACTTTTCCGCCGAGTACGATTAAATGGATGCCGATCTGTAGTAACGAAGCCCCTTGTTCGGCCAATCTTCTGTAACCCGAAGTTTTGGCCACGATCGGCGTGACTGCCTGCCCGTTAAAGCCTGCCTCACAAGTATCTCGCCCATGCCGTTGTCCTACTCACAGACCTGTGTCCTGCTGGCGACATCGCTCGCGATGGCTTTCGCTGGTGAACTTAACGCGGCCAATGTGCGCGTGGAACCGGCGCAAGTCGAATTCAGTGACGCGTTTGCGCGCCGGCAACTGCTGGTCAATACCGATGGCCGTGATGCGACTCGCCAAGCCCGGTACATCAGCCGTAAGCCGGACGTCGCGACCGTTGACGTCGGCGGCTATATCGTTCCGCGTGCCAATGGAACGACCGAAGTCGAGATCACTGTCAACGGACAGGTCACGGTCGTCCCTGTTTCCGTCACCGGATTTGAAAGTATTCGCTCAGTCGATTTTGTGACCGAAGTGGAACCGCTGCTCAGTCGGTTTGGCTGTAACTCCGGCGGTTGCCACGGCAAGGCGAGCGGCCAGAACGGGTTCAAGCTATCGCTGTTTGGATTCGACACCGACTTCGACTACCACACCCTCGTCAGCGAAGGCCGCGGCCGACGAGTCATGGTGTCGGCACCTGAAAAAAGCCTGCTATTGCTCAAGGGATCTGGTGCGGTCCCGCACGGTGGTGGCCGACGCCTGGACCCGAATTCCGAACCCTATCGATTGATCCTTTCCTGGATCCAATCGGGTGCCCCCGCCTCGGCTGCGAATGTCCCGCAAGTCGTGAAGCTCAAGATGATCCCGTCGGAGCGGGTGATGACGACCAACGAGCAGCAGCAACTGTCCGTGCTGGCGGAGTACTCTGACGGATCACAACGCGACGTGACTCGCGAAGCCCAGTACTCGACGAACTTGGATGTGATCGCGGTCGTGAGTGATGACGGCTTGATTACCGCCAACGAACCGACCGGCGAAGCGGCCATCATGACTCGCTATATGGGTCAGGTTGCCGTCTGTCGCGTGTTGCGTCCGCAGGGATCTGCACTTACCAGCTTGAATGACTTCGCACCGCGTAATTTCATCGATCAGCTGGCGGCCGACAAATGGAAAAAGCTGGGCCTGAAGCCGTCCACCGGATGTGACGATCCCACGTTCCTGCGCCGAGTCACCCTCGATCTGTGCGGCCGGTTGCCCACCGTCGACGAAACGCGAGCGTTCCTGGCTGACATGGGCAGCGACAAGCGCGACCGGGCGATCGAACAATTGCTCGCATCGCCCGACTATCCCGCCTACTTCGCTTTGAAGTGGGGATCGATCCTGCGGAACTCCAGCCTCGCAGGAGCGGATCGCGCCGCGTATGCCTTCCACAACTGGTTGAAAGACATGATCGCTCGCAATCGTCCTTACGACGAGTTCGTGCGCGGGATCGTCGCAGCGAGCGGTGAGTGGCCAGATGCACCCGCGATCAACTGGTTCTGGCAATCACGAGACGATCAGTTGCACCAGGTGACCGCCGACACGGCTCAGGTCTTCCTCGGACTGCGACTGCAATGCGCCAAGTGCCATCACCATCCCTATGAGCGATTCACTCAGGATGACTACTATGGCCTGGCCGGTTTCTACACGCGGCTCGGACGCAAATCGTTTGGCGAACCGCCCCCGTATTACACCTCGCCCAACGTCACGCTGAGCGAACGTCACCCGATTACGGGCAAGCAGATCGAGCCCAAGTATCTGGATGGGGGACTCGCGAAGCTGTCGGCAGAAGAAGATCCACGACACGCCCTGGTCGACTGGATGGCCAAGCCCGAGAACCCGTTCTTTTCGAAAGCACTGGTAAATCGGCTGTGGGGCCACTTCTATGGTCGCGGCCTCGTTCATCAAGTGGATGACCTGCGTGAAACGAATCCGCCATCGAATCCCGAACTGCTGGATGCCCTCGCTAAAGAATTCCGCGAGCACAAGTTCGACATGAAGCACATGATTCGTCTGATGGTGCAAAGCCAGACGTATCAGCTCTCCTCCGAACCAACCGACGACAACCGCAGCGATGTCCAGAACTTCGCACGCTTTTACGGACGCCGATTGCCCGCCGAAGTCGCTCACGATGCCGTCGAACAAGCGACCGGATTCAAGACGAATTTCAGCAATATGAGTGCGAATTCTCGCGCGATCGATTTGCCCCATGAACGGTTCGGCTCGTACTTCCTGGACACGTTCGATCGCCCCAAGCGAGTCAGCGGGTGCGAGTGCGAACGATCGACCAGTGCCACGTTATCGCAAGTGCTGCTGCTGTCGAACTCGGACGAAGTCGAACAGAAGCTACAGAACGGCAATGCTCGTATCGCCAAGATGTTTGAAGCGAAACGGTCTACCCCTCAAATGATTGAGGAGCTATACCTTGCCGCGTTTTCTCGATACCCGACACCAGCAGAAATCTTCAACTCGGCCAATTACATCGGCGTCGATCCCGAGCCGCGTAAGGCTGTCGAAGACCTGTTGTGGTCGCTGCTGAATTCCCGCGAATTCCTGTTTACTCACTGAATGAAAATCCACGCTCGCTCGAAGCGGAGTTAGATCATGTTCGACATCCTTGGTTCCACCAGTCGTAGCTGCGACGGTGTGTCGCGACGGAACTTCCTGCGAGTCGGCGGCCTGGCCGTCGGCGGACTGACGTTGCCCAATCTGTTGCGTAGCGAAGCGATCGCGAAAGAAGCGGGAACATCGGCCAAACGCAAAGCGGTGATCCTGGTCTGGCAAGCGGGCGGCCCCAGCCACCTCGACATGTACGACTTGAAGCCGACCGCTCCTGCCGAGTATCGCGGTGAGTTCAAGCCGATTCCGACCAACGTCTCCGGCATTGAGATCAGCGAGCATCTGCCGCTTCAGGCCGCCATGTTCGACAAGTTCTCCGTCGTTCGCTCGGCGTTCCACACCAACGCCGGACACGGCATGGGTGCTCAGTGGATGCTGACCGGCTACCAACCCACAATTGAAGTGAACGACAACATCTATCCGTCGTGCGGATCCATTGTTGCGGCATTGCGTGGGCCGAATGAACCCGGGATGCCTGCTTACTGCAACGTCCCCAATCGCCTCGATCTGGGCAAAGCCGCCTACCTGGGTGCATCGTACAACCCGTTCTCACCGGACAGCGATCCGAATTCGCAGGGCTTCCAGGTTCGCAACATGAAGTTGCCCGGCAACCTGAATTTGAACCGACTCGAACGTCGCCAGCAGTTGCTTGGTCAGGTCGACACGATTCGCCGCGACATCGACACCAAGGGCGACATCGCGGGACTCGACAAGTTCTATCACGATGCCTTCGAGATGGTGACGAACGAAAAGGCACTGCGAGCGTTCGATATTCACAAAGAAGACCCCAAGCTGCGTGAGAAGTATGGCCGCAACGATCTCGGTCAAAGCTGCCTGCTGGCTCGCCGCCTGGTCGAATCGGGCGTAACCTACATCACCGTGCAGGCAGGTGGCGGCTGGGACACCCACGCCAATAACTTTGCCGAACAGAAGAACCGACTGCTGCCACAATTCGACCGAGCCGTCGCCGCTCTGGTTGACGACTTGTTTGTTCGCGGACTGCAGGAAGAAGTGCTGGTGATGGCGATGGGTGAGTTCGGTCGCACGCCGCGCATCAATCCGCAAGCCGGCCGTGATCACTGGCCAGGCGCAATGAGCGTGCTGTTCGCAGGTGGTGGCCTGAAGATGGGTCAGGCAATTGGCACGACCGATTCCAAGGCCGAATACCCCACGAGCAAGCCTTACACGCCCGGCTGCGTTCTCTCCACGATGTACCACACGCTGGGCATCGATCATCATCACGTCTTCTACGACAACGGCCGCCGACCGATGCCGGTCTTGAGCGAAGGCCAACCGATCACCGAACTGGTGG
Source organism: uncultured Schlesneria sp. (assembly GCA_966211735.1). Lineage (GTDB taxonomy): Bacteria > Planctomycetota > Planctomycetia > Planctomycetales > Planctomycetaceae > Schlesneria. Next base: position 4,988 of record CBIHQO010000022.1, on the reverse strand, counting down.
GATAGCCTTGCTGGGCGTGTGCAGTCTTTAGTCTCGTTCCCAAGCTCCAGCTTGGGAACGCCGGTCTTCGAAGCTCCGCTTCGCGGTCAGTCCTGATCGACGTTCCACATCAGCATCGACTCGACGCTGAGGATCTCGACACAAGATCTGCTGAAACATGGGTTAGACGAAATAGCCTTCTGCCCGCGGACGACACAGCGAAGTGGGAGCACGGGCTTTCAGCCCGTCACTCTTCTTTGAATGAGCTGCACCAAGGCGTCGAAGCGAAGACAGACGCGATGGAAGCCAATCTCACGAAGAACGTGCTTCGCTCAGTTTGCGGAGTATTCAGTCGCCGACGTATCATTCGCCGCTGACTCCGCTCAAGATTCGCAGCCACGATCAAAGCTCATTCACGGAAGTCGATGCACATGCACAACCCTTGGATACATCGTCCGCTGGTCTTCACCCTGATGTTGGTGGCCACTCACTTCGCAGCGGCAGCAGATCAACCACCCGTTGCCAACGTGAAGGCCACCGCTGGCGCGATCGAGTCCGGGCAGCGAGTTGTGACGTGTGGCAACAGCTTTCATGCGTGGTTCGTGGCTCCCATCCTGAAAGATATGGCTCAGGGGGCTGGAATCGAAGGACACGAAATCGTCGCCGAATCGAAGATTGGCGGATCGCGAGCGATTCAACACTGGAATGTTCCCGACGACAAGAATCAGGCAAAAACGGCCTTGCGTGAAGGGAAGGTCGATGTCCTGACGCTGGCCTGTATGCTGGAACCAGACGAGGGAATTGAAAACTTCGCCCGGTTGGGGCTGGAACATAACTCCAACTTCCGTGTCAGCCTGCAAGAGTTCTGGATCCCGTTCGACAAGTTCGAATGGCCGTTTCAAGGCAATCAAGATTCCGTCGACTTCAATGCGGCCACATCGCAGAAACTACAAGATCTGCATCGCCCGTACTTCAAATCGATGGACGATTACGTCCGCAAGCTGAACACTCAACTGGGCAAGCAAGTCGTGTTTGTCGCGCCAGTCGGCCAAGCCGTCGTCGCTCTGCGAGAAAAAGTGATGGAGGGTAAAGTACCAGGGATCAAAGATCAGGCGGAGTTGTTCACCGACAAGCTCGGCCACCCGCAACACACCGTTGAGGCATTGGTCAGCTACGTTCATTTTGCCGTGATCTATCGCCGGTCGCCCGTCGGCTTGCCGATCCCTGCGGTGCTCAAACGAGGGAGCCACCCGCAATGGGACGAGAACCTGAATCGGACGCTGCAGGAAATCGCCTGGCAGGCCGTGGTTGATCATCCGTTGAGTGGACTCGCCGAGAAACCAGTCGAGTCATTCACCGGAGAAAAGACTTCCTGGCATGGCTTTGATCGCTACGACTTCTTGATGGACGAAGCGACGTTCGCGATCGAACCGCACCAAGCCGGACCGGATGAGCGAGACGGGATCAATGGCCAGGTGAAAGGGAAGCTGCGTTGCGTCGTCGTCGTTCCCAAGCAAGCCGCCGAGGGCAAGCCATGGTCGTGGCAGGGCTACTACTTCAACCACGAACCGCAAGCCGAAGTCGAACTGCTGAAGCGAGGCTTTCACATTGGCTATGTCTTCTCCGACACCGGCAAATCGTGGGAAGCGTGGTACGACTTCCTGACCCAGAAATATGGCTTGTCAAAAAAGCCATCGTTCGTCGGCATGAGTCGCGGTGGTCGCAACGCCTTCACGTGGGCGACGACCAATCCTGACAAGGTCTCCTGCCTGTACGTCGACAATCCCGCGATCAGCCGCGAGAGCCTGATGAAGCTGGGCGCGATGGCTGAGCATGACATTCCCGTGCTGGACATTTGCGGCAGCCTCGATCCGATCCTGGGCAATCACACATTGCCATTCGAGAGCCTCTATCAGCAACTGGGTGGTCGCGTCTCGGTGATGATCAAAGATGGAGCCGCGCATCATCCTCACAGTCTGCGCGACCCGTCGATTGTTGCAGACTTTGTCGAGGCAAGCCTGAAGCCCGCTCGCGGTGCGGCTCCCAAGTTTGCAGGCTCCAAGTTCACGCGCGCGTCGTTCTACAGCACGGAGAACATCTACCGGCAATTCCCAAAAGAGGGCCAGTACATTTCGTGTCGCGGCCCCTGGTTTTCGGGTTCCTATGATCGCTACGAATTCCGCATTGATGGGATTCGCGGTGGGGTGAGTGTAATCGCTCCGGCCAAAGCAGCGCCAGGAACCCCCTGGGTCTATCGCCCCGACTTTGTCACGCCCAGCGCCTTGGTCGACATCGACCTCCTCGGCAAAGGGTTTCACATCGTGGTCGGCCCCGTCCCGACCGACACCAACGGCCCGCTGCTGGACCAATGGAACACCGTCTACAAATACCTGGTCGATCACGGCTTCTCAACGAAGCCCGTTCTGGAGGGCTCCGGAGGAGCAGCAGGCGACGCCTACGCGTGGGCAATCGCGAACCCCGACAAAGTCAGCTGCCTCTATGCCGAAAACCCGATCCTGCACAGCAACATGACGACAGAACAACCACTCGATCATCTGGCCCCCTTAGCCAAAGCAGGCGTTCCAATCCTTCACGTCTGTGGTACGGCCGACCCCTCGTTCGAGACCCAATCAAAGGTCGCCGAGAAGCGTTATAAGGAGTTGAACGGTCCGATCACTGTCATTGAACAGCCTGGTAATGGACATTACCCGCTGTCACCGAAAGACCGAACACCCGTCGTCGATTTCATCCTCAAGACAACTTGCGTCGCTGAGTGATGGCTTGGCAGACCAACTTGGATTTTGGTGAGTTGATCACATCATGTCAGCACCCCCAACTATCGCAGCGCCGTCGAGGAAGCTGAAATGGGTGTTGGTCTTCATGATCGTGATCCTGGTTCCCGCTCTGCAAGTCGGCCTTCCGTGGCTCTCCTGCTATCTGGCAAGTGATTCAGAAGATGCTGACCGAGCCGCAATGGGTCTTTCGGATCAACGAAGTTTTTGGGCTCTGCGATTCTCGTTCGACAGATTTTTGCATCCATGTCCTGTCGCAGAATATCGATATGCCCAGCCCGATTCCCCGGCAACTGTGTGTCGAGATGAATTCATCATCTTGCAACCACATGGTCCTTATGAAAGCAGGACAATCGAATGTATCAATCTTCGCACGGGGCGGATGACAACCTCCAAATCGTCTGCCGGAGTCGTCGATGTGCTGTCCGATGGTGACAAGCTCTGGTTTCTCGATGATCGCAATCCGGCAGATGAGGCATCTGACGCATTTGTTTATCAGGGACGAGTTGCGCGTCTGCGGAAGTTGGAACCCGGCCCAGACGTTAACACGCTGATGACCTACGAATTGGAATACTTCGAGAGTGACGAGTGGCGGCCAACAGGACAATTTGCCCTGGTTCCGAATAACTTGCTCATTAAATTCGACACAGATTTGCACACGGGCACAATCTGCTGTTTCGACGAGAATGATCTTGGCCGCACTTTGTACTATAGCCTGAAGCTAAGAAATAAAGACGAACATGTGCACGAACTGCATCGCTACATCGGCAGTAAGCAAACCGCTGTACTGAAGCCTCTACAGGAGATCGAATGGAGTGAAGTCCCCGAACACCCATTTAACGTATCTCATTGGTGTTGGTCGGAAAACGACGTGATTTCCGTGGTCCAGCTCTACTTGGATTCAGATCATTTGAGATTTCTATGGTCTCGTGGGAGTAATATCGACGGGCCGCGAGAACGACTTCTGATGTGGCCCGTTTATCCAGTCTACTACTCACGGGATGAAGTACGCCTTGTCAGGTCGAGCAACCAGCTCTACTTCGTGGCCAGCGATCCAATGGATGGGCGATGGACAATCTGTCGCTGGGAGGATGGGCGACTTGTTCTCTTGGTTAATCAACACAGCCCACTGCTGGGAATAACTTGCCTGGACGCGATGTTGTTTGCGACCTTTGCATTCGTGATTCCCTCAATCGCCTTGGCATTCATTGCGAGCACTATGCAACGTCTGTTCCCGACACGATTCGAACTGACTCCTGAAGTCACACTTGCATCATTTGAGAGACGCCGCACAGCTCGAACGATTGATCTAATGATCGCTGGCACGCCGCTGCTATTGTCGGTCGTTCTGCATCCGAATACCGTCGCCTGGTGGGAGAATCTGAAATACGCAGTATCAACACTGTGGGCGGAGTTTTGGTTCAACGCCAGCAGATTCGTCAACACCCCGGATTGGGGCACGGTTTCCAATTTCAGAAGCGAGATCAACATGATCGCCGGCGCCTTTGTTTCAGTCCCCATCCTACCGCAGTTGGCCGCTCTCGCATTCGTTCTGCTCGTCGCACAACTTGTTTGGCAATGCAGATCCGGTCAATCACTGGGCAAATGGATCATGGGAATCCGATTCGTACGTACAGATCTGAAGCGATGTGACTGGAGTCGCTGTCTCGTCAGAGAGGCGCTCCTGCTAGTCGATGGACTGCTCTTTTTGTCGTGGGTTCCCGGAGTGATTTGCATGTTGATCACATCTAAATCGCAACGGATTGGCGATCGCTTTTCCGACACCATCGTCGTACGTAACTCGCATCCTTCGTCTTCTGCGTCCATGAAGTCCTCTTGATCCCGTTGCAAGTCGGCCGGAAATTACGCTTCGCCGCCTGATGTTGCAGCCCATCTGAACTGTCTGCTACAGTCGGTTGCCTCAAAGGACACTGCATACCAGAGTTGGAATTCGCATGGCCCGCTTTACGCAAGCCGATTTGTCGGAACTGAACAAGACATTTGAAGAACGCACGCCGGACGAACTGCTGCAGTGGGCAGGAGCGATTTTTGGGAAACGCGTCGCGGCGTTGTCAGCCATGCAAATGGCGGGAAGCGTCGTCTGCCATATGATCAGCCGGTTGCAGGTCAACATCCCGGTGTTATTTGTGGATACCGGCGTCAACTTTCCGGAGACGATCGAAACGCGCGATCGGATCGCTCGCGATTACAAACTCG
>CBIHQO010000021.1:0-19344 GCA_966211735.1 uncultured Schlesneria sp. | reverse complement strand
TACCACCCGCCCGTAACGCAACAAAAAAAACCATGGGCTCAAATTAACGGGGCGCCCCCCCCCGCGTGCAAACCAATTTGCCAGCAAAAAAAAAAACCAGCGACTCGGGCAAGATAGCGTCGGCGTGCTTCATCGCTATCAGCAGATTATGAGCTCATAAGGACAATCTGAAGTCCTTTCGCATGGCCCCGAGCAACAGATCATCGATTCGGTCGGTGACGCGCTTATCCGAAGAAGTCGGCCAGCATCCCAAAGAATCCGCAGGCGTTCAGGCAGACATCGTACAGGATGCCGCGCAGCAGATTTCTGGGGCCTTCGATCGACCAGGCAACAACGATGACAAACGCAAATGGGCTCGCTTTTTCGACAACGAGATCGCGCATCTTCCACTCCTCCTGGAAAATGAAGACAAGTTGGCGGCCCGACAAATTTTGTTACGTGAAAGCAGCAATTCAAAGATGTGACTGCGAATCGCCGTGCTTCCGATGTGACGCCGGAAACCTAGATCGAATGTCGAATCCGTGCGTCGGAATCTTTGGATTGCGGGTGGCAAACCGCAACTTCGCTGAGATGCCTGCGGACTGTGACGGCTATGACGGTGATATGGGCTTTTGTCCATCCGTCGCGACGGTGAGGTGGCGAGGCTCGCGCCGGGGCCGCGCATAGCGATGGCGTCACAATAACATGCGCGGCTCGGCAGGAGCCTCGCCCTCCCAGCCCAGGCGGACGCCATCCGCTGGATTGCGATTTAGCGGGTCCACGGCGACTCCCGAACGGCTGAACTTCGACCACCGTTCCGGCACTTTGTTTGCGGTAATCCGTGAGTACGAATTTCAACCTTAAGTTCGCCGTTCGAGAGACCACTTTGCATGGTCACTCTTGCGAACGCCAGAAGGAGTCACCATGTCTCACTTCGTGAAATCCAGTCTGTTGGCCGCGAGTACTGTCGCGGCCCTGTTCGGAGCCCAATCTCTTTCGCATCAGGCTTATGCGGAAGATCCGCCACCGCCGAAAGCGGCGGAACTGGTGAAGCCAACGGGTGAGCATCACATGTTGAATTCTTCACCCGTCTTGGATCGCAGGCATGCTGATTCGGCCGACACCGAAGCCCGGATCAGGAAAGCCAGGCGATATTACTACACGCCGTACGTCTACCGGCCGTCGTACTACTATTACTACTACCCAAATACCAATCCCGGCATGTTCACCGGCCCGACGATGTACTTTCCCGATCCGCTGAATAGCATCTCGGGATACACGGCCGACGGGTTTGGTTACGGATTCTGAACCCCGATGTCTCGGATCGAATTCATGCCTGCTTCACGGCGGTCTTTCGTGACCGCCGTTTTTATTTTTGGCCATTCGAGTCAAAGACCTTCCTGCCGCGCCATGGCGATGAGCATGACCTCAGGAAACTGAGTGACCCCCGCTTGCCGCAGCATGTTCATAATCTGCGCTGTCGTATACTGCGAATGCGTACAGACGTGTAACAGAATATCACTGCGTCGAGTTATGAAGCGTACTCCGGTTGCAGACACCAACTTGGGGACCAAATCTTCCAGCCTGTCAGGAGTGAGCGACTTCAGGTAGTCGTTCCAGCGGCCGTCGAGTCGCAACCACTTTTGCTTCAGTTCGTCGATGCTCGCAATCGGTCCCTCCCCTTGCTGATTACCGGGAATCATTCTGGGCAGATCCCCCGGCACGAGCGGTTGTTCATCTCCCAGCAAAGATTCCAGCCAGACATATTCGGCAGCATACAAGTGAACCAGCGACTTCCAGATGGAGCCCTGGCCGATCGGATAGGCGGCCCGCAGTTGTGCGTCTGTCAATTGGGAAGCGGCGGTCAGCAAATTGATATTCACCCAGACTCGATGCTGGTGCAGCCGCCTGATCAAATCGATCGCATCCATTTACTGGTTTCCTGCGAGTTTCTTGAGGTCGGTTGAGTACATAGTCTGCGATGACATGCGGGAGTTCATGCTGAAGTCATCTCACACGGTGGCTATTGCACCGCTGTAGACAATCTGAAATAGATCTGAGTTCGCCTACCAAGCGAGATTGTTTGTCGCCACGGAATCACTGCGCGAACGATGCCTGGCAAGTTCCGCGAATGATCCGACGCATTCGCTGCTCATGCAAGTGGACTGAAGAATTACGTCATCGATTGCCAAATGGTCGACGGTTGGGGAATAATCGAAACTGCCCGCTTGCTACTTCCCCCGCCTCGACGAGAGTTGCCGCCAGGCAGCGTTTAACACATGACTCACCGCTTGCGCTCTCTTTCCATTGTTGCGATCCTGGTCACCCTGTCGGCGTGGTTGCTTTGGGATGACCTGTCGACGGCAGACGACAAGCCCGGCGTGGGAGTGACCGAGACGGAAGTCTCTGCCGACGAGAAGCAGTTTCAAGAGTTTGTCAAGCCGCTGATTCAGCAGCACTGCGTCCGGTGCCATAACGTCGAGAACATGAAGTCGGGCATCCGCGTCGATCAGCTTTCGGCGACCCCCGAAGACCGGCAACTGTTCTTGTGGAAGGATATTCTGAAACAGGTCGAAGATGGGGCGATGCCGCCGGATGAGGAACCTCAGCCGACTGATGATGAGCGGAAGAAGCTGAGCGAGTGGATTCAGCGGACGATGACGATCGCGATGGCTCGCAACACGCAGCGGAACGGTTCTGTCAGAAGATTGACCGTGTCGCAGTATCGAAATACGTTGCGAGACCTGCTGGGTCTGGACGAAGACCTGACCGAGGTGCTGCCGCCCGATGGGATCAGCAAAGATGGCTTCGCGAACAATGCGCAGACGATGGTGTTGTCGCCGCTGCAGGTGGAGGCCTATTTCGACATCGCCGAAAAGTCACTCGATCTTTGCATCGTCGATGAAAAGTCGAAGCCTGCGATTCAGAAGTTTCGCATGGACCTGGGTCGCAAGATCAATGCCACCCCCTGCCCTGACAATCTGGTCTTGGGAGCGAACAGCTTTCTGCTGAACAACGCCGATTTCACCGTCACGCAACTGACTCCGCAGAAGCCGTTCGCGTATGAGCCGTTTTTCATGCAGACGAAGTTCAACTTCATCGAAGGCTATGTCGGGCACGACACCATTCGCGAATGGCGTAAGTTCGACAGCATTTATCACGCGGTGTTTGCCTGTCTGCGCGGCTCGCCCGGATACCCGAAAGGTGAGGCGTTCCAGACGGTTCCTGAGGGGCTGTTGCTGCGACCGGCGATCCCGAACTCGGAGATCTTTGGCGTTTCGAACACCTACGGCCCGATGGCGAACTTCAAGATTTCGCTGCGAGAGCTTCCCGACAAGGGGAACTTTCGTGTGACGGTGAAAGCGGCTCGGTATGACGATGCGCTGTTGTTGAATCCGTCGAGCGATGCCGCTGCCGCTAACACGGCCGCGAAGATGGTGACAGTCGACAACTTGGCGAAATCTGCTGAATCCACGGTCACGATTCCCGAACCGGGCATTTATCAGATCGATGTTTCGCGCATTGCGGGAGAAGGCAAAGGGATCTTCTCGTTGCAGTTGGGCGAGCGACAGTTTGCGGGAACATTACCAGACTACAAGAAGCCGGGTTCGAATGATGCCGTCACGCAATCAGCGAGTTCGTTCGCAGTCGTGCGTCTACCGCAGGGGAGCACGAAGCTGGTTGCTCATTACGGCGATAACTCGACGCTGAGAAGTCTGGTGTTCAGTCGTGTCGACGATGACAGCGTTCTGGCCCAACGATTCACAGCATTTGAAAGTCGCATGCCGTCGGTGGGAGTCTACGTGGGCTTGCGTCGTGACTGTGGAAGTACTCTAGCGCGAGTGAGTACGCCTCAAGCTGTAGGGAATGCCCTTGGCGAGTACACCTTCTCTGGTCCGATCAATGACTTTCCCAGTCCCGAGGTCGAAAAGGACAACGTTAACTACCTGGCGGGGATTCGCGAGATCGGTGTGCGCAGCGAATACACAGACGGTCGCGATATGCCGCGACTGTTGATCCGCTCGATTGAATTCGAAGGACCGTACTATTCGGAATGGCCTCCAGCGACCCATCGCAACATCTTCATCGAGTCACCGCACAAGAACGACCCCGAAACGTATGCGCGCGAGATCATTCAGTCGTTCACGACGCGGGCCTTTCGGAGACCCGCTACCGACGACGAGCAGGCCGCGCTTTTCAAGATCTGGAAGCAGACGTACGCCGAAAAGCAGGATTTTTCGCAGAGCATCAAGGACGCCCTGCTGGCCGTGCTGACGGCACCTCAGTTTTTGTTCTTGATTGAGAACAGTGCCGGCCCCGAACCGGAAGATCTTTCGGAATACGAACTGGCGGCGAAGCTGTCGTACTTCTTATGGAACACGGCTCCTGATCAACAACTGCTGGAGTTGGCGGCAAAGAATTCATTGCGTGAGTCGATTGATGCGCAGATGGGTCGAATGATCCAGGATCATCGCTTCGAGCAGGGGATGCAGCAGTTCGTTTCGCAATGGCTGAGCCTCGATAAGTTCGACGTGGTGGCTGTGGATGAGAAACGATTTCCGAAGTTGAGTCGCGTTGCCAAGAGCCATTTGCGGCAGGAGCCGATTCACTTCGTGCGGCATCTGATTCAACACAACCTGCCGCTGCAGAACATGATCCAGGCCGACTTCATTATGGCCGACGAGGTAGTCGCCAGTTACTACAACCTGGGAGATCGCACGGAGAGTGGATTCACTTTTGTGCCACTGAAGCATGACAACGAGAACCTGGGGGGCGTGCTGACTTCGGCTGGGATTCTGGCCGGGCTGTCTGATGGACGAGAACCCAATCCAGTCAAACGAGGAGCGTGGTTCGCTCGCAAAATCGTCGCCGAACCACCAGACGACCCCCCGCCGAATGGTCCCAAGCTGCCGGAAGATGACACCGCCAAGTTGACTCTGCGGCAGCGCCTGGAGCAGCATCGCAATCAGGAGGGCTGCGCGAAGTGCCATACGGGGATCGACCCGTGGGGCTTGCCGTTCGAGCAATACGATGCAGCCGGCCGCTTCCGAAAAGAAGCTGTCGAGTCGTCTTCGACATTGCCTGACGGAGCAGAAGTGAGTGACGTCAATAGCCTGAAGTCCCATCTGATCAATGACCGATTGGACCAAGTCGCGTTCAGTTACCTGAAGCATCTGGCGTGTTATGCCACTGGTCGCAGCCTGACGTACAACGAGTTGGTGTTTCTGCAGAAGGAGAGCCAGGAGTTGCGGTCGCAGGGTTATGGAACTCGCGATCTGCTGAAGTTTGTCGTGACGAGTGACATCTTCATGAAGAAGTGACTGGAATTAAGGGAGGAAGAGTTTTTAGCCACGGATGAACACGGATGAGGAAGGAGTTTCCGCGTAAGAAATGTTTTCCGTCCGGGAGACGATCAAACAAAAGCGAAGTTATCCGCGTGCTGACGCAGCGCGGCTCACCGGTGACGTGCGGGAGTTCATGGAACTGAGACATGACCTTGTGTTCGCTTGGATGGAATGCATAAAATTGCGTTGACTTGAATCGTCGGCCGTGTCGCCATGCCTGACGCGCAGGGCGATGCCCATGCGGTGAAACGATACCTGCCTACATGCCCCGCCCCAATGGAATTCGAGTTCATGACTAGCGTTCGACTTGATCGCCGATCCGTGTTGAAGGGCCTGGCCGGGGTGACGTTGGCGCTGCCGATTCTGGAGGCGATGGGGAAGGAAGTCGTGAATCAGGCTCCGCGACGATTCTGTGCGCTCTACACGGCGAATGGGATGTCGCTGCCGAATCCGAAGCATGCGATGCCGGAGTGGAGTTGGTTTCCGACGAAGGAAGGACGGGACTTTGAATTCGGCAAATCGACCGAGTCGCTGAGCCCGTTTCGCGACCAAGTCAGCTTCCTGGGTGGATTGCAGCACGCCAATGGTGGCAAAGCTGATCCGCATTTGTGCTCCGACATGTGGCTGACGGGTGCACCGTTGCATGATCCGAAGCCGGGGACGTTCAACTCGGTCGCTCTGGATCAGGTGATTGCGTTGCATACCAAGAAGTATTGCCGACAGCCGTCGCTGGTCCTGTCGATTGACGCGGGAGTTGGGTTTCTGTCGCGTACGGGAACGATATCCTACAACTTGGAAGGAAAACCGATCCCCGCCGAAAACAATCCGCGACGCGTGTTTGACCGACTGTTTCGCGGCGACAAGTCATCGTTGGAAGCACAACGCGAACAATTGCGGAAGCGGATCAAGCTGGTTGATGCGGTACTGGAAAGCGCGAAGTCGCTGCATAAGCAACTCGGCAAGTCGGACAGTGAGCGAATGGACCAATACCTGACGTCGCTGGATGAAATCGAAAGCCGATTGACCGCGTCGGAAAAGTGGATCGATGTTCCGATCAAGACTCAGGATTACAGCCATTTGAACCTGGAGGCGAATTCGGAAGGGGAACCGGGCGAATACTATCGCAACATGTTCGACCTGATCGCCCTGGCGTTTGATGCGGATATTACTCGATCGGTGACGTTCATGCTGAACCGCGAAGACGGCATGGGAGTCAGCGATACGTTCCCGATCAAGCTGGGCCTGAAGCGAACTCATCACAACCTGTCGCATGCGGAAGACAAAGAGGGCCAGTTGGCATTCGCGAAGTACGACCAGTTCCTGACTGAACAAGTCGCTCATTTCCTGGGCCGTCTGAAGCAGTATCAGGATCTGGAATCGAGCGTACTGGAAAACACCATTGTGTTATTCGGAAGCGGAGCGAGTACGACTCATAACCCGACCAACATTCCCACACTCGTGGCGGGTGGAACGAAGATGGGTCTGAAGCACGGCACCTACTGGCGTAAGCCGAATACGCCGATGTCGAATGTCCACCTGAGCATCCTGCACTCGATGGGGATTGAAGAGCCTGCGTTCTCTGACAGTACGGGCACGCTCAGCGAATCGATCTTCACAAAGGTGTAAGTGATCAACGCATCCGATCGGATGACCGGTCTCGCTGAGGCCAGCTTGTCGCCATCGATGAATGACGCCGCGCACGTTGTTTGTTATGTTCCTGTCACGACACACGATCGGCGATGGCATTGCCGACGCTGATGGAACTTGCTGCTTACAACGTTGAGATTTCAATATGCGATTCTGCTCCTTGTGGTTTAGTCTGGTCGCACTTGGCATCGGGCAAAGCGTTGCGCTTGCGCAGAAACCGGCCTTGAACGACAGCATCAGTCGGCGCGGCGAAGAGACGTGGGCTGTGGCCAAGCAGATCTGGCAGTTTGCTGAGCCTGGTTACCAGGAGACGCAGTCGTCGAAGTTGCTGGCGGATACGCTCGAAAAAGCAGGATTTGTCGTTAAGCGTGGTGTCGCCGATATTCCCACGGCGTTCACAGCGACTTTTGGTGAGGGGAAGCCCGTCATCGGCATCATGGGAGAATACGACGCGTTGCCGGGGCTGTCTCAGCAGGCGATTCCCGAGCAGTTGGCTCGTGAAGGGGCGTCTTACGGGCATGGGTGTGGGCATCACATGTTTGGGGCGGCGTCGATGTCGGCCGCAATTGCGATTGCCGAGCAGATTAAGGCGGGGCATCTTCGCGGGACTGTCCGCTTCTATGGGTGTCCTGCCGAGGAGGGTGGCAGCGGCAAGACGTTTATGGTGCGAGCGGGATTGTTCAATGATTGTGATGCGGCCCTGCACTGGCATCCTTCGTCGCGAAACTCCGCGGGTGACGGATCGTGCCTGGCGCGGGCGGCGGTGAAGTTTCGCTTTAAGGGAACAAGTGCTCACGCCGCGGGCTCACCGGATTTGGGGCGGTCGGCGGTCGATGCCGTCGAACTGACGGCTCACGCTTCGGAATTGATGCGCGAGCACACTCCGGACTTCACGCGGATTCATCACGTCATCACGGCGGGTGGCGGGGCTCCTAATGTCGTACCTGACTTTGGCGAGGTGTTCTTCTACCTGCGGCATCCCAAGGCCGAGATCGTAAAGGAGCTGTACCCGCGCCTGCTGAAATGTGCTCAGGGAGCGGCGTTGGCGACCGATACGAAACTCGAAGAAGTTTATCTCGGCGGCACGATGGAGATCCTGCCGAATGACGCACTGGCACAGGTCGCGATGGCGAACTTGAAACAGTTGAACGATCTGAAATACACATCCGAAGAACTCGAGTTTGCCGCGCGCATTCAGTCGACGCTGAGCAAGCCACTACCGCTCGAGACGTTGACCCAGGTCTTTAACACCAGCACCGACATCGGCAAGGGTTCGACGGATGTTGGCGACGTTTCCTGGGTCGTGCCGACGACCGGCTTCACCACGTCGTGCTATGTGCCGGGGACCGGAGCTCACTCGTGGCAGGCTGTCGCTGCCGGCGGAATGTCGATCGGTAAGAAGGGAATGCAGTTGGCGGCGCGAACCATGGCGGCGACCACGTGGGATTTATTCCAACAGCCCGAAACGCTAGCGGCCGCTAAGGCAGAATTCACCAAGAGGTTGGAAGGTCGCAAGTACGACCCGCTGCTGCTACCTGGCCAGAAGGCCCCGTTGGATTACCGAAACTCGCCGATTGCCCAATAGCAGACGGCAGAAGACGGATCAACCACTCCATTGCGTGGAGAGAATTCTTACGACGCCGTAAGCTGGTCGATTTACAGACAGATCGCTCTTGCCCTGCAGCATTATGCGCAACAATATAGCGCCCGCACTTCCGGTATTTGTCGTCTCTTCATCGAAGATTCATTTCCAAGGGATTCGCCATGCACCACAAGGTTCGTGCTCGTGGGTTCACGTTGATTGAGTTGCTGGTGGTTATCGCGATCATCGCGGTACTGATCGCGCTGCTGTTGCCAGCCGTACAACAAGCGCGCGAGGCAGCTCGACGTTCGCAGTGTGCCAACAACCTGCATCAGCTGGTGACGGCGATGCATAACTACGAATCGAGTTACACATGCTTTCCGCCGGGAAGCATTGGCCCGATGGTGGGGGACAACAATTTCGCCGCACCGTGGGCCGATCCCAGCGTCGGAAACTGCTGCCCGTGGGGCCACTTCGGCTGGCCGGCCATGATTCTTCCTCAGATAGACGGCACCAACGTCTACAATATCATTGACTTCACGGTCCCTGCTTACGTCTATTCAATCATCGAGAATGGATCACAGCGCGGTCCGGCGGGTGATCCGAAAAACAAGTTGGCGGCGACATCGATGCCACCCGTCTTTGTCTGTCCTTCGTCCCCACGCGCTCAGCCAGCAAATCAAAACAAAGATTATGGCATCAACGGCGGAACTGGAACCTGCTGTCCGGAACGAGCCCAAACTGGCATGAACGGAATTGCGTTCGTCAACAGTTGTGTTCGAATGGGACATATCATCGACGGCACGAGTAATACGCTGATGTTTGCCGAGTTGACTCATACGACGAAGCATAGTTGGCTCGATGCAAACAAAGGATCCAATCCTTTCTTCTGGGTACATCATCCGTCCGAGGGATACGTCGATGCAACGGCGCAGGATATTCCCGATACCGTCTCGGACAATAACCGTGCGGCCGAGTCACATCACGTCGGTGGTGTTCAAGCCATCTTCTCTGATGGTCACTTGAGATTCATCAGCGATAACATCGACGTGAACACCTATATCCGCCTGTTCAGCAGGAACGGCAATGAAGTGGTCGGTGACTTCTAGAGTCGCACCGATCGATGCACCTGCTCTCCCGACCACATTGCCGGATCATTCGGCAGTGGCCGATGCCAGAACGTAAACTTGTCGCACTTCAGAGAGGAAAGTCCGGATGATGCCGTCGCTTAATCGCGTTTCTTGTTGGTCGATTTCATCGATGGTGATCATTTGCTTCGCTCTCTGCTCTTGTTTCGGCGGTGGTCCCAAGCCGGTGAAGGTCCATCGCGTTTCCGGAATCGTCACTGTGAAAGATTCGCCCGCACCAAACATCATTGTTCACTTTGTCCCAAACCCTGGACGCCCCAGCATCGGAGTGACGGATGCCAAAGGACAATTTGAGATGCAGTATCAAAGTGATCGTGCAGGAGTGTTGCCCGGTGAACACAAAGTCTGGGTGGAATATAGGCCGAGCAGTCCTGCAGAGGAAATGAAGATCCGCGAGGGGAACAGTCCGTTGTCGGCCGAGTTGCAGGAGGCACTCAAGAAATACGGTTCTGCTGAAACGACGCCCTATCGAGTCACCGTCGACAAGGACCAAAAGGACCTGGCGATCAAGCTGGACTAGTGCGGGTCGCACTGACGTGTCGCGTTGAAACTTGAGTTAAACGCAGTGGGTTTTAGCTCGCGGGACGCCACAGTTAGGTGGAATGCGCTCTATCAGGAGTTATTCACCGCGGGAGGCAGACAGCGAGTCGACAGCTGTGGCTCCTGCAATGTTGTCGATCATCTTTTGCTCGATCTGACCATCCGGCGTTAGACCCGCCAGGTATTGCAACCGCAGGTTATAGTCGTGGTTAATCTGCGCGTCCTTTAACCACGACTTCAAATCGCTGCCATAGGCGGCAAACATGTGCTGCAGTGTTTCAGCACTTTCGATTTCAACCTCGATAAACGACTGGCCGACCTGAGGATTTGACAGCGCATTCCGCACTACGACGGCGGAATCGCAGGTCGATTCCATTGAACCAATCGCGATGGCATCGTAACCCTTCTACGGATGACTCCATTTCGCAGATCACAACACGCTCAATCGACGGATGCAGCAACAGCGAACCAGCCGTCATGCCGCTCCCACATCCCACGACCAAGGCTGTTCGCGGAACCTTGTGCGATAATGCGGGTAGATGTCCCAGCATCCGTTGCGTTCGCATATCAGCCATGCTGGTCGTCGCTTCGACCTTGCCGCTGATATGAAAGCAGCGATTGCCGATCGTCGATGTCGCCACCACTACTGTCGAATCGACCCCTTCACTGACATAGTGAAACTCGCGAATCTTATCCCAGCTCTCCACGTCATGACCAAAGGCCAGTTGCCCTAAGGGAACTGCAGGGACGATGAGCATTGCGAGGGGACACAAGCAGGCCAGTCCCGCGAGTTGGGCCAACCGCGGCTTGAATGCCAGTGTCGTCCGATCGGCCAAGGCCAGGGATCCCAGCATCGCGAGTCCGGCGATGCCAGCGATGATCACGAGGCACTGCTCGGCCCGCTGGCTTCCCCAGGTCGGAATCGCGATCAGACTGACGCCGATGGCACCAGCAATGGCACCGAGCGTATTGCAGAAATAGAGCTTACCGACCATCAGTCCGTTGTCGGTTTGTTCGTCGGCCGCAGCAGCGACAGCCAAAGGGAAGCTGGCTCCCCACAGACAGGTTGCAGGAAGTATCGCCACCAACGTTCGCGCGACATCCAAACTGATTCGCAGCCAGGCCGATTGATCGGCAGGATGCCAGGCCAACCACCGCGGCAGGATCGATCCGATGACGAATGCCGCATAGGGAATCGCCAGCAGCAACAACAACTGACAAGCGGCAAGTGCTCGACCGGGCGAAGTGATTCGTCGTGCCAATGCGGCTCCCACACTGCTACCGATCCCCAATCCCAGCAGAAAGACGGCCAGCACGATTGAGAACGTATAGGCCGTCGGGCCGAGCAACAATCCCAGCAGCCGCGTCCAGATCACTTCTGCTCCCAGCGCGGTCAATCCGGAGAGACCGATGACGAATCCAATGACGTTCGTCTTTCGACCCGATGCTATCAAAGTCGGTTCACTGCTCGTAACGGCCGCAGTATAGCGAGTCGACTGCGCAGTCAGGATATCGATCATCGCTACGGCGGCATTGATCCCCGCGGCCACGCAGGTCGCCGTGGCGACATCGTATTGTGGCAGCAGATACAAGCCTGCCAGCAGACTGCCCAGAACCGCACCGAAGGTATTGGCACCATAGAACAGACCCAGGCGTGACAATCCTTCGCGCGATGTTTTCACCCAGCGAGCCATCGCGGGCAACGTCGCCCCCATCAAAACCGTTGGCGGCAGCAGCACGACCAGGGCAACAGCAGATCGCATCCAAAGATCATTCGTTCCCAGCCCCAGTGACCAGTACAACTGGCCGACGGCGGGAAGCAACCTCATAGATCAGTGCCGAGCAACCGCTGCCGACAAATAATCCCAGCAAAGTGCCGCTGGTCGCCTGGTTCCGGTCCATGGAATTCGCCCCTTATCCAATTCAGTGAAGCCGGGCGAAACGTATCAAATCTCGCAAAATCGACCAATATCTCTCAAGAAAACGAGTGATCGTGCCGATGGCGACCGAAGCTGATCTTGTTGGCCCTACCGATTTTCACTACGTTTCCGCCCTCCAACTCCTTTTATCAATTCGCGGTTTGCCATTTCCCGGTCGCCACTCGCTTCGCTCGAAGTCGTGTGCTGGTCGAACGATATGATGCTCCCCAACATCTCAGGTTTAGCAATGTTTCGATCGGTCGGGCTACTGTTGCTCGGACTTGGCTTCTGCGCCACCTGCGGGTGCGCATCAGTCGGGGCGGGCCGTAGCACGAAGCTGACCGAGCGTGCGTCCTGGGGTCGGAGCCGCGTCGACAAGGAGCCGATAACCAAAAACGATGACTCAGCCGTCGTCTCGTTCCGAGCCCCTCGGCGCGATCCGGAAACGCCTGCGGATTCGAACGATTCATCGTTCCCGGGCCATTCGGCCGAGCTTCCGCTCGTCGCTTCCAACAGCCCTGACCGAGAGCCAGTAGTCACACGTGTTGGTTACGAAGAAGAGTCACCTCGCACGCTGAATTCCAGAACAGATTCGGTCGAACCGGAATCGGGCGTCATCGACGCACATTACCGTTCGGACCGCGATGCCTCGGATAATCCGATCCAATTGCAGGGACTGCAAGCGATGTCGGAACCGACCGAGCCCGAAGAGCCTTGGGGAATCGATGAGTGGTCGAAGCGTCCGAAGCACGCTGACGTTCAGCAGGCGGACTTGGAGCCCGACACAGGCAGCATCAGCTTGACCTCACATCAGGCCAACCAACCACCGAGTCCATGGCAGGCCGAACTCGATCAATTGATCGTGCGAGCCGAACGCCAATTGGCTTCGTTGTCGCCGCGAAATGCCGACACCGCAGCGGAATACCGCCGATTACAAGTGCATCTGCGCTTCCTGTATTTGCTGGCACGGCATCCCGAACAAGCTCTCACAGTGATCCCGTCGCTCGACCCAGCCGATCAGGAATATTGGCAGGAGATGGTTTGGGCGATCACCAATTCGCTCGATCCCGATGAACAGTTGTCGCCCCGTGACCGGGCCGCTCATACGATCCCGCGGATCAATAATGCGTTGCGACGCCTGCGCGAGCAAGCGGATTTGTCGATTCGAAACAGTGCGTTCTGCGAGGAGATCTCGTACTACGGCAACTATAAGCGATTTCCACGTGAAGAGTTCGTGCCAGGGCAACCTGTCCTCCTGTACGCCGAAATCGAAAACTTCCGCAGCGAACCCTCCACCACTGGCGAGTACCGAACGCTGCTGCGATCGCTGGTCGAAATTGTCGGTCCGAATGGTCAGATCCGCTGGAAAAAGAGCTTCGCGGCGACGGAAGATCTGTGCCGCAATCCGCGACGCGATTACTTTCATAACTATCAGTTCACCATCCCCGATCGACTGCCGCTGGGGCCTCATACGCTCAGGTTGACCGTCGTCGACGAACTGAGCGGCAAACAAGCAACCAGCATGATCAAATTCATGGTCAAGTGACCGCAGTCGCCAATCGCGATTCTGGTCGCGACCTCTCCACAACGCCTCCGGTTACCAAAGTGACCTTCGCGCGGGTCGACATTTCAGAATAATCCCCAGAGCGTGATTCGATCGGACGGAATTCGCGCGGCTTTTTGATTTGGGGGGACGCTGGTCATGGATTCAGACCTGAAACCACACGATGGCGGGCATGCCTGGTGGCGCGAGCGTGAACTTTGGCTGCTGGTGCTGCTGATGGGCGGCATTTATCTGACGAATCTGAATGGCATCACCATTCGCGGTGAGGAATCTCGCCGAGGCCGCATTGCGTGGGAAATGCTGCACAGCGGTAACTGGCTGGTTCCAACGATGCAGGAACGTCCGGTCTTCTATCGGCCACCGCTGCAAAACGCGTTGATCGCCAGTGTCGCTGCCGTTCACGGCGAAGTCGATGCCTGGTCGCTACGGCTGCCGAGTGTCATTGCGATCCTGCTCATGATTGTTTTGATCTATGGCTATGGCCGCAGTTTCTTATCCAAGTTGGGGGCCTTTGCCGCCGCATTGGGGTTCGCTTCGATGGGCCAGGTGCTGGAACTCGGCCGCCTGGGCGAGACCGAAGCGGTCTTCACCCTGTTCGTGGCGGGAAGCTTGCTGACGTGGCGCTGGTGTCTGAATACGGGTCGATCTCCCTGGTTCATGTGGACGGCCAGCTATGCCTTGGCAGCCGCTGCGACCCTGACCAAGGGGCCGCAAGCACCGATGTACTTTGTCGGTGGGGTCTGGTTGTTTCTGATTGTCACTCGCCGCTGGCGGATGCTGATCACGCTGCCACATCTGGCGGGGATCGCCGTCGCACTCAGCGTGCTGGCGCTGTGGCAGGTTCCCTACGCGATGCAGATGGGTGTCGCCACATCGTTCCGCGTCTACGTCGGCGATGTGGCGTCGCGATTTGGCGACATGAAAGCTGCGACTGTCATCAAGCATTTGATCTCGTTCCCGTTGGAAATCGTGTTTGGATCGTTGCTGCCCTGGTCGGTGCTGCTGTTGTGCTATGCCAGCCGACAGTTTCGCCAGGACTTGGGACGACTGCGCGAAAACGCGTTGTTCCTGGCGGTCTGTATCGCGATCAGCTTCCCTTCGGTCTGGATTCCGGCGACGGCTAGCCTGCGTTACTACATGCCGATGTTCCCGATCTTCGCCTGTCTGGCGGGGATCGCGATCGAGCGGATTGCTGCTTACGCACCGAACTCTATCTGGGTGAATCTGTTCACGCGTTATCAACGCACGTTGGCGCTGGTTGCCTTGGGGACCGGAGTCATCGTGCTGGTCGCGTCGGTTGGAATTCCAAGACTGGATCTGGCGCAGTCGATCCCGTTCGCGGTCGCTTATTTTGCGGCGTGTGCGATGCTGGCCGGTATCGGCTGGTGGGCGGCTCGCACTCTGACTCCGCGCGGCATCATGATCGGCATGACGACCACCGCCTGCTTCCTGGGGCTGACTTACAGCACCCTGCTGGTCTTTGTGCGGCAGAAGATCAGCGAAGACGCTCCGGGCGCGATCGCTCAGTTACGTGAGAAGCTTCCCAAGGGAGAACATCTGGTCAGCGTGGGGCCCGCTCATCATCTGTTTCTGCTGCTGTACGGCGAGCCGGTCAAACATGTTCCACTGGATCATGTCAGCGATCTGGATCAGACCGACAGCGATTACTTCTGCTTCTGGGTCTGGTCGGGCGGAGTCAAACCTGCCGACATCCCCTTTGCCTGGGAGCAGGTGGCTGCGATTTCGTGTGATCGGAACCGACGCAGCAATCCGATTGATACGGTGATTGTCGGCCGTCGGATTCGATCGCCACAGATGGCCGCACGGCCTGATTCGTTGGAATAAGGCACAAGCGTCGTGACGGTGCATAGGTCCCATCAGTCGTAAAAGTCCTATTTCGATGGGACGAATAGGACTGATGGGACTTATGGCTGAAGCGACGCGCGGGGCGATGCCCGCGCGGTTAGACGAGAGCTAAAGGACCACGCGTCCGTAGTGTTGTTTCAATCGCTGAATGGATCGTTCGATCGCCTGCGTTGCGTCCGCAGGACTTAGTCGGCCCGTCGTCACCAGACACTGTGCCAGATCTTGCAGCATCGCGTGTGTAAGCACAGGGGCGAAGATGAGCATTAGTCGTCGCTCGATCAGATCATCAAGTGTGGTCACCCATTCGTGCTGAACCACCCATTGGACGGTTCGACGCAACCACGGCGAATCGGCGATGGGGATTCGTTCTGTGGCGGCGATCTGCTTTAGAATCGCTTTCGTCTGCATTCCGTACAACGGCCACATCGCGGCGACCTCTTCGACCGTCGTGTCGAAGTCGGCGGCCCACTGCTGCCACAATTCAGGCCAGGTTTGTGGATCGCTTGGAAAGTCGACGCTGCCGAGGATGGGGCGTCGATCAGTTGTCGTCTCGCGTTGCTGACCCAGGTGCTTCAGGACACGGTCACTGATTTGATTTGCGACTGACCGGAACGTCGTCAGCTTGCCACCGACCAGAGTCACCACGGGGACACCATGCAGGTGGTGTTCGGCGAGCGAGTGGTCTCGTGAAACGGCGGCGTTGTTCGTGTCTGTCGAACGGGGCAACGGGCGAACGCCACTGTAGTGCGATTCAATGTCGGATTGGCTCAGTTTCAGACCGAAGACACTCTCCACGACGTTCAACAGATACTCCAGTTCTTCCGCAGACGCGACAGCCTCGTCGGGTGGCCCGGACCATTCTTCATCGGTTGTTCCCACCAGGACCGCATCACCGAATGGCAAGATGAACGCCAGCCGGCGATCGACGGTCTCGGCATAGATTCCTTGATCACCGAGTCTCTGGATGAGTGTCGCGTTGCGCGTGACAAGGTGGCTTCCCTTCGTTCCGGCGAACAGGGGAATCGTCGCGGCATCTATTCCTTTCAGCGTGAGATCACCCCAGGCTCCACTACAGTTGATCACCATTTGAGGCTGCAAGGTGACTGCAACCGCACCTTGATGATCGGCAACCTGGATCGTTGAATCCTGCCAGCGGATCTGTGCATAGGGGACGATCTGAAATGGCAGACCGCGTTCTCGAGCGACCGATTCCGCCTCCGCCAGCAGCGCGATCACGCACCGTTCCGGGAATCGCATTTGCGCGTCGGAGTATTCACACATCCATTGAAAGCGAGTCGTGTCGATGCGCGGTTGGGTGCTTGTGACGGAGCCACTTGCATGAGACGAGTGACCCGCGACAGCTCCGCGACTCTTGGGCAACCCGTCCCCCCACGAGAACAGGTCGTACATCCAGAGCCCCATCCGTATCGGCCAATATCCACGCGGAGCCCGTCGCTCGCTTCGTCCCATCAGGCGGCGACCAAGACGCGTGCGCGCGAGCTTGAAGAAGCCAAGTCCCGATCGCAGCAATCCCGACCAGCGTTTGTTCGTCGGGACAAACAGACGCAAGGGCCGCACAAATTGCGGCGCCAGCTTCAGCAGCTTTTCGCGCTCGGCCAGGGATTCGCGAACGAGATGAACATCACCATACTCCAGATAGCGTAGTCCCCCGTGAATCAGCCGAGACGACTTGGAAGTTGCTCCGCCCGCCAGGTCGCCCGTGTCAGCCACTATCACGGGAACATTATTCAGGACGAGTTCTCGCGCCACGGCAGCGCCATGAATTCCGCCTCCCAAAATCAAGATCGGAATCGTAGAAGGCAAAGGGAGATCAGCAGTCATTCGATCAGATTCGCGGGAATAAAGGGACGGACAAGTCGAGGCTCGCAATCTGATCCACAACCTGGATATGCTGCGAAGAAGCCACTTAGAGGCATAATGTCTATAGTCATCTCTGGTCGGTCGAGAGCACATCTTAAGATATTTGCGACACGAAAGCTGGCCCGAATGCATCGGCGATTTCGAGATTGGATTCGACCGTGGAACTGGTCGACTCGGCGTTGGGCCTTGGTCTTAGTGGGCCTGATGTTGGCGTCTCCGTTCTTGACGCGCTGGTACTGCCTGTGGCAGGTCCCCGACGTGGCCCTGCCATTTGACGAAGCGGAGTTTCTACGCAGCGAGGAAGTGGCTGACGAAGACGACGCGTACGTGAATTACCACGCAGCAATTCGATCCATCGTCGCAAATGGGTCGAAATGGGTCGCGACAGGAAGCTCGACTGCGGATGTCTGGTCGTCCATCGATCAAGCGCTGAACGATCCAAATCAACCTCGGGACCCGAAGCTGGATCAATGGATTCGCGACAACAATGAGACCCTGCGCCAGTATCGGCTGGGTGGTGACAAACCGCTGGCGAAGGGGCCTTCATTCCGCACGATGGATGCCACCACGATGCTGACCGCTCACAATGATTTGCGGCGGCTGGCACAATTGGCTCGCATCCAAGGCTTGATTTGCGAAGAGGCTGGTGATGTCGATGCGGCATGGAAATGGCATCGAGCCAATTTACAGTGCGCCCGCCATGCAGAGACTCCAAAAATTGACATCTGCCGCCTAGTCGGAATGGCAGTTCGATCTCATGCTAGCTACGGAATCGTTCACTGGTCAGAGTCTTCGTTGGTAACCACCGATAATCTGCGGTCTGCCCGGCAGGAAGTTCGGACCGAGACCGCGCGGCGAACAGCACGATCCCAATGTTCCAAAGGCGAATACCTGCTGAGTCGCAACACGCTGAATCGGAAGGATGCCCCCAATCATCTACTGCCTGCCTGGAACAAGGGATTCGCAGCAGACCCCGCTTGGCTGCCGCTGAAGCGACTAGGGCTATGGTTCGCCGGCCAGCCGGAAGTGACATTGAGATTGCAGCGCCAGTTGTTGATCAACAACCGAGACTCAATCGATCTGCCGCGGTCTCAACGGCCTGCCGCTGTCCCCTGCACTTCTGCCGTGGTATTGGAGTCTGCCAAGACGCGTATTCGCGGGCAACTCGATCCGCAGACACTGGCCACGGCGTTGAATAGATCGCCGTGGCGGCTGGACGAATATACGTCGTCCGTCAGCGCTCCAGTCGTTGATGAGGCGATTCGTCGAGAAAACGCGAGATTATTCGCCGTCGAAGTCGTGTTAGCGTGTCAGGAATATCAACGCGATCACGCAGAATTCCCCGCCGCGCTTGAAGATTTGATTCCAACCTATTTGGAAGAAATTCCTTTTGATCCAATGCTCGCCACCGCCGTTCCGATGCAGTATCGACGTGATGTGGACGGAAACGGGGTGGTGTGGAGCGTTGGTCAGGACGGACTTGATGACCATGGGGATGTGAATGCGTTGGGCCGCCTGGACAAGGACACCGGTTATCGGTTCTTAAATCCCGCTCTTCGCATTCCGTCGGCGCTAGCACCAAGCAATGTTTCCCAAGAGGATGCCAAACGATGAACGTGATCAAGCCTAAGCAGCGCTGTGGGAGGACCGTGTCGACGGTCGATATTTCGGCGGACGGAGCCCTGTATCTTTGGGGCGGTGGATCACCAGGGGGCGACTGTTCCATTTCGATCTGTGATGCCGAAACCCACAAGGTCCTGCACAATCTAAAAGGTCACAAGAAGCCAGTGCTGTGGGCTCGGTTCCTGGCCGACGGATCAGTCGTGTCATTCAGCTTCGATTCGCACGTTTGCCGCTGGACACGAGATGGTGA
>CBIHQO010000020.1:0-19487 GCA_966211735.1 uncultured Schlesneria sp. | reverse complement strand
AGCAAACTTATTACCGGACTTCTGGGCAATATCGTCGCGCACAGTTCCCGATCCGAAGCAACTGACGTACTCCGCGCGACCGTTTAGCAGACCTAAACAGGGGCTGACGACGTGCGTCGCGTAGTGCATCGGGATCATCTTTTCCCAATAAGACGGCCAGCCGTCCATGTCCTGGGGATGCGACGCCGCCACATGCTGAATCTTGCCGAGTTCCCCCTTCTGATACATCTCTTTGATGAACAGGAACTCGCGGCTGTAGACGACGGTCTCGGCCATCATGTATTTCAGACCGGTCTGCTTCACCAGTTCGCAGATCTTGCGACAGTCTTCCACGTTCGTGGCCATGGGAACCGTACACATCACGTGCTTGCCCGCTTTCAGCGCCTCCATCGACATCCGGGCGTGTTCCGAAATCGGACTGTTGATGTGGACGAAATCGACTTTGGGATCCTTCAACACGTCACTGTATTCTGTGTAGCGAGCACCAATCCCAAATTGATCGCCGACCTTGTCGAGCTTCTCCTTATTGCGCTGGCAAATCGCATACACGTTGGCGTCGGGCAGTGCCTGATAGATCGGAATAAACTCCGAACCAAAACCGAGACCGATCATTGCGACGTTGACGGGCTTGCCCATGAAGAAACTCCCGGTGTGTGATTCACAGTGGTATTGATGGAGATGTTCGACGACGATGTTGATTTCCCGATTTTCACGAACGTCCAAAAGATTAGCGACTCGCATACGCGGTTTCTTGTGCGAATCGGACATTTTTTGTTAACTATCGGACATGCCACGTCGACCTGCACAGATTTCGAATGCCGGAACGGCCGAAGAGAACTCGCTGCCTTTGGCGGATCCTCTCGAATTTCAACAGATGTTTTTCACCCAGATGGGTGGGCCGCAACAATTTCAGCATCTGTTCGAACACCTTCCCGGTGTCTATTTTTTTGTGAAGGATCGACAGAGTCGAATGGTCTGCGCCAGCCAACCGTTCTGGAAACATCTGGGTGCCGAGTCAGAAGCCGAGATCATCGGAAAGAGGGATGACGACTTTTTCCCCCAGCATGCCGCCGATCACTTCAAACACGATGATCAATGGGTCATGTCGACAGGGAAATCGATCATTGGTCGCGTCGAACTGTGGTACAACGAGCAACGAGTTCTCGACTGGTTCGTCACGAACAAGCACCCGGTTCAAGACACGTCCGGCGCCATCATCGGAGTGATGGGAATCGTACGCAGTTATGAAGGACAGCGACGCAGCATGCAGCCGTTGTCACTTATCGATTCGACCGTTGACTACATTCGAACGCATCATCAGGAAAAACTGACCATCGAAGATCTGGCCGAGCGAGCAGGCTTGTCGCCTCGACAACTGCACCGCAAATTTCGCGAAGTCTTCGGCCTGAGTGCTCAAGAGTTCATGGTCAAGACTCGCATCCAGGCCGCCAGTGATTCGCTGCTGCACTCCGACTTATCGATCGCCGAAATTGCCGCCGACTTTGGCTTCTGCGATCAGAGCGCCTTCACTCAGCTCTTTCGAAAGCACATGGGCCTGACCCCGCGCCGCTTTCGCTTGCGCTACGCTCCACAGGGTCATTGACCGTCGGCGATCAGCCAGGTCGACGATCGTTCGGCTGATCTTGCCGCTCATTTTGCGACTCATCGTGCGCTGAGCCGCAAACGCGTTAAGTTCGTCACGGTCGAGTCCCGATACTGGTAGGGAGGTGGAAAAAGTCTGAATGTCTTAGAGATCGAACCGCACTCTTCAAGGCAATTCGAATGGCAGCAGCGGCTATTTCGGCCGATCACCATCGGGAGGGCAGCGCAGTCCCTTTCGAGCATTGGCATCTTCATGACGTTACGCGGTGAGACGACCACAGGATGACGGCGGCACTCATGGACTGGACATCAACGATCCGGCGGGCGCGATTTGCCGCAGGCGCGCGCCAAGGGTTGTTGTTGTTCGCCGCTGTCACGTCGTCATTCGTCGGATGCCAGCGAAGCCACTACCGGATGCAGGCAGACGAAGCGGTCCACGAAGTTGTCAGCGGGGGCACCGCCAATCCACGTTTTGAACTTCCCGCGTTCACAATCGATATCGATCCGACGTCTCGACTCTATGACTCGACGGATCTCGATTTCCCGCCGATGACTCCGGATGACCCCGATGCCCAGCGGTTGATGGAGTGTGTCGACGGACATCGAGGTTGGCCGCACTGGCACGATGACGGTGATCTGCCGGATGTCGAAATGAACGACTATCGGGCCTGGCTCCCTTATGACGCCGACGGAAACGTCCGCGTCGACTTGGTCGGCGCCGTGGAACTGGCCCGCTTGCATTCACGAGACTATCAGGCTCAGAAGGAAACGCTCTTCCTGTCGGCGCTCGACGTGACGGCCGAGCGATTCCGTTTCAACGCCCAGTTCTATGGCGGAAACACAACGCTCTATACGGGGACAGGAGCGTTCCGCAATGGCGGACTGAGTTCGAGCCTCCTCAGCACGACCTCGAACATCCGCATGCAGAAAGCATTCACGGCCGGGGGAACGCTGCTGGTAGGACTGGCGAACTCAGTCGTCTGGCAGTTCTCGGGCCAGGGTTCGACGTTGAACACCTCACTGGCCAACTTCGCCTTCTCGCAACCGTTGCTGCAATTCGCCGGTCGCCCGCGCATCATGGAAGAGCTGACGCGCGCCGAGCGAAACCTGCTGTACAATTTACGGCAGTATGATCGCTTCCGCCAGGGTTTCTACCTGGACGTGGCTGCCGGCACCGGCATTTCGGCATCGTTGAATCGCGCCGGGGGCCTCTTCGGCGGATCTGGTTTGAGCGGGTTTACCGGCGTCGGCGTCGGCGGGTTTGGTGGTGTCGGTGCCATTGGTGTCTCGGCAAGCGGGGCGTTCGCTGGAGGTGGTGGCGTCGGAGCTCAAGGGGCCGGCGGCTATCTCGGCTTCCTGCAACAGCAGCAAAACCTGCGCAATCAGCGGATGCGAATTGCCGGCCTGCGCAACACCTGGATGCAACTCGATGCCGCCTTCGATGCAGGTCGATTGGAGAACCGCTTTCAGGTCGATTTCGCGCGACAGGCGTACTACAGCGGACAAAGCGAACTGCTCAACTTAATCGCGGCCTACGAAAGCGCACTGGACATCTACAAGATCCGCCTGGGCCTTCCGCCACATATCGCGCTCGAATTGAAAGACCCGTTTTTCGAGCAATTCAACTTGATCAGCCCCGAGTTGACTCATCTGCAGGAAGACATCGCGAACCGGATGGAGCAGTTGTCGCAATCGTCCCCGGAGGCCCCTTCATCCAATATCGTGGTGGCGGATCTGGCGGCACGAACGCGACAATTCACCGATCAACTTCAGACGGATCTGCAACGGCTGGACGAGAGCCTGCCCCGACGGCATCAGGCATTGCTCGAACTCGCCAAACTGGCCGACATGCAAGGCAATCAGTTCGACAACCGAGCGTTGACTGTCGCAGCGCTGGACTCGCGAATTTCCGCCTTGGCGGTTGACCGCGAGCGAGTCACGGAAGACCTGCAATCGCTTGAAGTCAAAGCTCAAACGCTTGATGCGGATCAAGATCTGACCCTTGATGAACGGAGACGAGCGGAGACGGAAATCCTGTCACGAATCTCGGCGGCGCTGCTCGAACTGTCGCTGCTGCAGGCGCGGATCCGACTCAACAGCATCACCCTGGTTCCCATTACCGTCACTCCAGAGAACGCCTTTCAGCTGGCGTTGTCGCGACGAGCCGACTGGATGAATGCGAAGGCTTCCCTCGTCGACACCTGGCGACTCATTCGTTTCAACGCGAATGCCCTGCGCACCAATTTGACCGTGAATGTCGCCGGAGACCTTGGGACGACCGGCAACAACCCGCTCAAATTCAACGGTTCCAACGGACAGCTCGCTGCCGGAGTGACCCTGGACTTGCCGATCACTCGAGTGATCGAGAGAAACGTTTATCGTCAGTCGCTGATCGACTATCAGCAGGCGCGACGGTCGCTCATGGCGCAGCGAGACGATCTTCATCGCGGGCTGCGAGCGAGACTGCGACAGATTCGCCTGGATCAGTTCAACCTGGAATTGCGCCGCCTGGCTGTCGATGTCGCGATCACTCAGACTGATGTGGCGCGACTGAAGCTGGTAGAACCGCAGCGACCGGTTGTTGACGGCAAGGACACTCCAGCCTCCCCCACGCTGGCTCGCGACTTGGTCGATGCCCTGTTCAATCTGCAGCAATCTCAACTGGCACTCATTCAGGTGTGGGGCGATTACGAAATCCAACGCCGGACGCTCGACTTTGATTTAGGAACAATGCAACTCGACGAGCGAGGTTTTTGGTGCGACCCCGGGCCAATGACCGACGAAACCGTCGTCGCCCGATTTTACGAAACGATCGCCAATCCCCTCTCTCCACCCGATGCCTCGATCCAACCAGGGGGGTTCGTAGAACTCGGGCCGGGCGACCTGCCCCCCGAGCCGATCGACATCGATCAGGTCCCCTCGCCCAAAGACTAGCATTGCGACCGACAATCTTTCGCCAGCCGGTTCGACCGTCGCCATCTCTGTCGATCTTCCGATTTGCCTCAGACAATTTGTCGTGATCATTCCACGTTCGTCCGAAGATCGAGAGATCGGCATTCGCACTCGCTGAGAATCGCGTCTCGCGACTTGCACGATTTTTCCGCGCAGGATCAGACGGCGAACGGCGAGCGACGTGATCGTTGTTCGGAACGATCGGTGCAGAGAATTCGTGACAGTGATCGTGCCATCAGTGTATGCTGCTTGAGCAGTACACCGACATCGCCCTCTCTACTTCATCGTCATCACATGCACGATCCCTCATCCACAGCGTCACGTTCTCGTTCCGGTAAGCTGCGTCGACGATTGATCGCCGCACTGGCCTTTGTTGTCGTGTCCGGCGCGATCGGCGGCGGCATCGCCTATTCGTACCGCAAGAGTGGCGTGGTCGACGCCATCACCCGACGACCGACTGTTGGCGAATTCGCCAATGACATTGTCGAACGTGGCGATGTGGAAAGCTCCTCGAATATCGAATTGCGATGTGAAGTCGCGTCGGCAGAAGGCGTGCGGATCCTGGAAATCGCCGCGGAAGGAACTCCTGTCAGTCCGGGCGATGTCGTGGTTCAACTCGATGATTCCACGATTCGCAAGGATTTGACGGCGCAGAAGATCACCGTCAACACTGCGGAAGCGGCGTACAGCAAGGCTCAGAACGATCTGGATGCCGCTACGATTGCACGCAAAGAATACGAACTGGGAACGTTCGTGCAGGAAGAACAGAAACTGCAGAGCGAGTTGTTTGTCGCCGAAGAGAATTCGCGACGGGCCGAGAACGTTTACGTCCACAGCCAAAAGCTGGCTGCCCGGGGATACATCACCGACACTCAACTGCAAAGCGATCAATTCTCAGTGCAGAAGTATCGCAAGGATTTGGAGGCGGCCCAGACGAAACTGCTGGTGCTGCGGGACTACACCAAGCCCAAGACGATGAAGAAGCATGACTCTGACATCAAAACCGCAGAAGCTAACGTCACGGCCGAGAAATCCAAGCACGAGATCGAAGTCGAGAAACTGGCCAACCTGGAAGCGCAGCTTGGCAAGTGCATCATCAAGGCGCCTGTCGCCGGTCAAGTCGTCTACAACAACCAGAACCGCTGGCGCGAGGATGACTTCTTCATCCGCAAGGGAAACCGTGTTCGCGAACGGCAGGTCATCATCAAGTTGCCCGACCAGGGAAAAATGCAGGTGAAGGCCAAGATCGGCGAAGCACGGGTCAACCGAGTGAAGCCCGGTATGGCCGCCGTGGTGCGGATCGAAGCCTTGCGCGGCGTGGAACTCCAGGGAACCGTCAAAACGGTCAGTGCCTACGCCTCGGACGAGAACTGGTTCAACCCGAACACGAAGGAATACGATGCCATCATCATCGTCGATAACCCTCCCCCGGCCCTGAAGCCCGGCATGTCGTCTCAAGTCTCAATTCGGGTCGAAACCATTCCGGATGTTATTCAGGTTCCCATCCAAGCCGTCGTCGAACGGGGCGGCAAACACTATTCGATACTGCGTCCCGCGTCGGGCAAGCTCGAACTGCGCGAATTACTGATCGGTTCGATTAACGACAAGTTCATCGTCGTTAAAGATGGACTGACAG
Source organism: uncultured Schlesneria sp. (assembly GCA_966211735.1). GTDB lineage: Bacteria > Planctomycetota > Planctomycetia > Planctomycetales > Planctomycetaceae > Schlesneria. The sequence continues at coordinate 13,297 of CBIHQO010000020.1, read as the reverse complement.
CCACCGACGATTTCCTGATGAACCCACGTGCTCACCTACTTCGAGTCGGCCTGCCAGAGACAGAGGACATTGCCAGCAAATCGAAACCCGCCGAGGAAGCCAAACCTGCTGCTCCTGCGGCGACTCCGGCAGCTTCGACCAGTGACACTGCCGCGCGAGGCGCGACGTGATCGAGTTCTTCGGAACGTTCATCCGGTCTTTCTGGAGCAGCGTCAAAGGACTGTTCCTGCATCCGTTGCGGTCGCTGCTGACAATCCTGGGCGTCGCCATCGGTGTTTCCAGCGTCATCTGGTTGCTGGCGATCGGCGAGGGGATCGGCCAGGCCGTTCAGAAGCAGATCGAAGGACTCGGCGCAGACAATGTCATCGTGCGATCGATCAAGCCTCCTGCAGAAGCGACGGCCGGACAACGCGGGATCATTCCCTACGGAATCACTCGCGATGACCTGGCACGTCTCAAAGAGACCTTGCCAACGATCAAACGCGCCATTCCGATCCGTGAAGTGCGACGAGAATTTCGCTACGAAGACCGACTGGTCGATGGTCGCATGGTCGGGTGTACACCCGACTATGCTGAAGTGACTCGATTGGAAGTCGATCGCGGACGTTTTCTGGATCGATCAGATGGGGCCGAACAACAAAACGTCTGCGTGCTCGCTGCCGAAACTGCGGATCGTCTGTTCGCTCATCAGGACCCGCTCGGTCGATCGGTCAAAATCGAACGAGACTACTATCAAGTCGTCGGGGTTCTGAAGGAACGAGCTCCGTCGGCGGCAATTGGTGGCTCCATGGCGGCCCAGGACTTTTCTCGCGATGTCTATGTTCCGATCGAAACCCTCTGGCTGCGGATCGGCGACCTGGTGCTGACCCGGCGCAGCGGTTCCTTCGAAGGGGAACGAGTACAACTCAGCCAGATCACCCTCCAGGTCGATGAAGTGGCCCATGTGGTCGAAACTGCGGAAATCGTCAAGTCGACGCTGGGGCCTCATCATAAGACCGTCGATTTCGGCATCACGGTCCCACTCGAACTGCTGGAGCGGGCACGAGCCATGCGGCTGATGTTTATGCTGTTCCTGGGAATCATCGCCATCATCTCACTGCTGGTGGGTGGCATCGGCATCATGAACATCATGTTGGCAACAGTCACCGAACGCACCAAGGAAATCGGCATCCGTCGGGCTCTGGGAGCCCGCCAGCGAGATATCACGCGCCAGTTTCTGAGGGAAACGGTCACCCTGTCGGTGATGGGCGGAGCCGTCGGCGTCCTGGCGGGGTTTGCCTGCCGACCGTCCATTAATCTGGTCCGCTGGGGTATTGAGAAGCTGTCGCCCAGCACGATGTCACAAATGCCCGACGTGATCCGTACGATGGAGCCGACCGTCGTCAACTGGTCGGTTCCCCTCGCCTTCGCCATTTCGGTCCTGGTCGGAATCACCTTCGGCCTGTATCCCGCCATGCAAGCCGCCCGCCTGGACCCCATTGAAGCGTTGCGGCACGAATAACCCAAGCGCTGAGCGAGCAGTGACTCACTCTCGCAGTTGCTGCAGCGGCGAGATTCCCTTGCCCCTGCAGCAGAACAATCCAGAATTTGCCAAGGAGAACAGGCCAGGACTAGGGAACATTGGTCACGTTTTTCGTCGCAACAGTCGTGGCGACATACGTGACAGTGTCGGGTGACTGAGGCGGGTTGCTACCACCATCCAGATTGAGTGTTCCGATGGTGCAATACGTCAGGTTGACACTGTCTGAACCGGATCCAAATGTCATCGTGGTATTTGAAGATTTCACCGAGACCAACGTGACGGTGTCCGAAGTAGCAGGCGTGGAGGATTGATTGAAATTCCCAACGATGATCACATCCCCGGCGATGGTGTAGGAGACCTGCTGCGCATTGCTGGTCGAATTGCCAATCCTGGTGGAACCTGCCCCCTCAACAGCCAAAACACTTCCCCGTAGAGTGATGGCGATGGAATTGGCCGCAGAATCTCCGGTCAATGTCAGAGTCTTGGTCTGTGGGTTATAGGCCGATGTCACGTAGCTGTACGTCGGAGGAATGGGAATGCTAATCGGGAAGTTTGCCGAGGCAATGCCGTTGGCAACCACTGCCAACTGATAAGATCCGTTCACGAACCCTTTTGGCAGCGTAAAATCGACTGTCGCCGATGTCGTCCCCGTCGCAACGCCCGGCGTCCAGTTCGTTGTTCGCGCGAACGACACATGGCCTGTGGAATCGGTGAGGCGAACAATCGGGTAATTGGTCGCCATCGCCCCATCATCGCACGTGGGCCCCTGCCAAAGACCTGTCAGTTGCGTCCCAGTCAGCGTGTAAGTACTGCCGGTCCCTTTTGCGACTTTTGAAACAGTCGGCCTCCAGGCCGCTTGAGGTGCTACCGACGGCGCGTAGTCCCAGATGATGCCGATACCCAGGTTGAACAGCATGTGCCCGTTGGGAAGTAACACCATCCGTCGATAGGGCGTTCCTCCAACTGACTGCATCAGCGAAAGCAATCGCGGCGGAAGCGTCGAGGTGATGTCCGTGACGACATTTGTTCGATAGTCGTAGTTCATCATTCCAATGGGGCTCGCGCAGACAAACATGAATTGACCGTCAGGAAGCATCGTGCCAGGAGCACCGATCCGGTCTTGAGCGATATGAGTCGCGCTCACGGGCATCATCGGTCCTGTAGCCCAAGTGTTTGTCGACGGATTGTAGATCCCCGAATTCGTATCGCCGATATAGATCAATTTGCCGTTCGGCAGCATGGTGACCGGCCCAAGTCCGATCCCGCCGTTGGTATTGCCCAGCGAAACCGGCACCGCCCCAGTATCAGCCCAGACTCCCGTCGAGGGATTATAGTATTGCGCTAATCCCGGAGGGACCTGAGGACTTGTGACACTCTGATAAGTGAGAACATTCCCATTGGGAAGAAGCGACCAGGTTTGCTCTTCATTGTCATCACCACGAAGCTTCGCCCCCGTCCGGGTAAACTGGTTTGTCGTCGGATCAAATAGAAACGTGTTCGCCGTGGTCGCACTTCCGCAAAGTAGCTTTCCACTCGCAAGCAGCGCGCACGTGCCGCTGCTGATATTCAGTTCGGGATAGGGAATCGTGGTCCAGGTATCGAGCGTCGGATCGTAGATCTCAACAGTGTTGTAACCGGTGCTGGAACCCGTGATCTCGCACCCCAGCACAATCACTTTGCCATTCGGCAAGACTGCCGAAGCAAAATAGGCACGGTCAACCCCCATCGAGGCCAGCCGCGTCCAGGTTCCATTGATGTAGCTACCGGTTGAATCAGGGGTCAACTTGGCCCAGAACGCACTTTGTCCCATGGGACCATCACAGCCCTGGACCATGACGCTGCCATCCGTGAGCAACAGCATCAGGCCCGATTGACCCGTGGGATAAGCATTAGTCACCTGCGTCCAAACCCCTCCGAATGCCACATTTTCCGAAATGAAAACGGAAACCATCACAAAGAGGGTAAAACAGGGCATTAATAGGCGATACAGAAACAGCGGCTTGTTCAAAACAACTCCGATCAGTAGCAGCGAAATTAGACAATGGCCCTAGGCGTTTTGAGGAGTGCGCATTATCGAACGCCGAGCGAACCGCTGACAACTACGAAGCTGGAAACTGACCAGTTTGTAAGGAAACTAGGGATCCACCGCAGAAATCCCGAACTAAACCTCAAGGTGCGACAGTTCCACCTGTTATTTTTGCCTTCGCAGAACCATCGCTTTAACATCTGCCAGCGCCGGTAACGGGCGTGAAGCGGGCTTCGCAGTGATGCGAATTTCACCGGCGGGGACATCCAGGACACCGATTTCTCGCGTCTGATAGTCTTCCCAGCCTGCCGTCTTCTGGACTCGGTGGGAAATTGACGTTCCCGCGGCATCAATGGCGATCTGATTCCCCGCCGCCGACGGATCACAGGCATAAGTCCATTGGAGCTGATACTTGCCGGGTTGTGGAATATTGATCGTCCAAATGACGATATCGTCGGCACTGCTCCACCAACCCAGGTTTCGATGCTTCTCCTCAATGACCACTGTTGATCCGTAGATTTCGGCATTAAAAGGGGTCAGTAGGAACGAACCGTCCGCCTCCGCGGAGATCACTTGCGGCTCATTGCCAGCAAACTTTTTCATCGCGGGCAGCGGTACATTCAAGCGGATGTAGGCCACGAGTGCCGCGGCATCAGCGGGCTTCAAATCTCGTTCCAGTCCCTCCGGCATGAGCGACTTCGCATTGCTCAGCAGTTCATCCAGTTCATTGCGCAGCAATGTCGTCTCTTTGCCTTCGGCACCGCGCAGCGTGATCGTTTGAGCTGTTTCCGCGGCCATCAGTCCGGTGTGTGTCACTCCGGACTTCGTGATCGCTGTAAACGTCAGAAACTTGGTCTCGACCGCGCGATTCGGATCAAGCACGGCGGTCACCATGGCATCGGGAGACTTATCGGTAAGCGACATCAAGTCGGGCCCCACGGAATGTCCCACGTCCCCCAACTTGTGACACTGCGAACACATCTTCTTGAATAGCTGACTGCCATGTTGAGGATCGCCACCGGCCCGTACCGTCGGCAGATATTCGGCGACCAGCTTCGCGCGATCCGAATTCAAATCGATCGCCAGAACTTTCGCCGCTCGTGCTGAAGTGCTGGAGGATTTGTCTTCCAGCAAACGCTGACGGATCGTCGCGTCGAAGTCAGCAGGAGACAATTGCTTGGACTCCAACGCTGCGAGGAGTTCATCACGCCAGACATTGCGGCTGAGCAGCACGTTGCTCGCTTTCGCCCGTAATGACGGAGCCAGCGATCGATAGTTGGAGAGCAAGACCTTGGCAACCTGATCCGACTTCACTCGTGCCAATGTCGACAGCGCGGCGGATTGCAGTTCTGGTGGAAAACGAGGTGTCAACAAGTCGGTCAACAACTCGAGATCTGCCTGCGGATCGGATGTTCGTCCTAGCACTCGCAATGCGGCAACGCGATCGTCCAGTGGCGTTTCGTTGTTCGCGGCCACAGTTCTTGCAGACTGAAAGAGGATTTGCAGTCGATCAGCAACTGCCCGGGCTTCTGGTCGAAGCTCCTTCAGCCATTTATCCAAGGTCGTGAATCGGCGTTCGAGTGATTCCAGGAATTGTTCGACAGCGTTGTACTGCCAGCGTTCGAAATGCTGGTCCGCGGATTCCGTGGCGCGGTTCAGTAGAGTAACCAGTGCCGCTTCGTGATTGAAGGCCGTTGCTTGTCCCAGCAGCTGCTGCAAGAGCTCGGTCTGCTCAGTCCCTTTCTTGATGACTTCGGCCAGGACGAACTCCAAATTGTCGGAATTCAATGAACTGATCACAGCAGCGTCAAAGAGGACATTCGATAAATCGTGAGCCGAATCCGTTGTTACTCCTTGAACCGCAATTCGTCCGAGCAGCGAACCCGCTTGAGGATGCTTGATCTCTCCCAGTGTGTAAGCCAATTGCAGTCTGACCTGGAGGTCGGTGTCATCCGCAATCTTGACCAGCGCTTGCCACAGCGAATCGCTTGGATTGGGGAAACCATCGCACAGGCGAACTGCATGCCTTCGGACGCCCGCATTCGGATCAGTCAGCGCCGTCGGCAGATTATTTAGCAATGCCATCCGGGCCTGCTCACGCAGGGATTGATGCAGCGCGAGCCCGTCGAGCGTACAGAGCGCGTGCAATCGTCCAAGTGCCTGAGCTTGTGATTTCACACCGCTATCCGCCACGGTTGCGTCTGACGTGGCAGCTCGAGCAGTGGCAAGAGCTACGAGGAGAGGAATGGCCGATGCGTCGGCTCGATCGATCAAGAGTTGCTGCGCCAGATCCCGTTGCCAGCCATTCGAATGCGACAGCGCAGCAACGAGTTGTGGGATGCTCAACTTGTTTAGTCGAAAGACTGCTCGTAATTGTTTATCCGTCGGTGCCACGCGCCAGATGCGACCCTTGTCCTGACCCGCTCGCAAATCCAATCGACGCTGCCACTCGATTGGGATCCACTGTGGATGCTCGATAACCAGGCGATACATGTCCGCGACGTACAACGCTCCGTCGGGCCCCGTTTTCATCTGCGTCGGCCGGAACCAGTTGTCGGTCGACGTCAGGAATTCGGACTGCTCTTCAGTCGGGGCGCGGCGACTCGTAAAGCTCAGGCCCACCGGCTGCATCAGTTCGCGGTGAACCAGATTGTGAACGGGTTCACTCACGAAGATCTGCATCGAACCATCCGTGACATCGTCGCCGAGCACGCTATCGCGATACACCATGGCCGAACAAGCCGATGTAAACCGATTCGCCGTGTGGAAGTCGTTGAAACGTGTCAGCGTTCGACTGGTTGGGAATACAGGAGACGCTCCCGGCGCGATCGACACATCCTTTTGCGGAGTCGGTGCCACCAGAAACGCATTGCGTTGCAGGTAGTGGTCGTCGAGCAAGTAGTGCCACATCGGCCGACTGTTGTTGTTTCCAAACCAGTTCCCCCAATCATCACGATTGCGACCGAACTGCGTCTGACCGATCACAGGTTCGATGTCGCCCGTATCGGGTCGGATGCGAATGTCCCGTCCTCGAATATCGACCATCTTTCCTTCTGGAACTGGCCCGACGAGAGCCCCCACGACGTGAACCGTGCCGCCGCTGTCACCGTTCGCCAAGTAGAGCCAGTTATCCAGACCGCGCGAAAAGCCATTCGCACGATGCTGCTGATTTCCCTCGGCGAGCCCCGTGAACAGCACCTGCTTCACATCGGCTTTGCCATCGCCATCCGTATCTTCAGCGTAGAAAATGTCAGGAGCAGCCGAGACCAGCACTCCCTTTTTCCAGGAGAGGACTCCATTCGGAAAAGAGACATCTTCAAGAAACAACGTCGATTTCTCGTACTCGCCATCGCCGTCAACGTCTTCCAGGTAACGAATGCGACCGCCCGGCTTCCCCTTCCCGTCGATCCCCTGCGGATAGTCCGCCATCTCGGCAACCCACAGCTTGCCATCGGGTCCCCAATCGAGAGCCACAGGGTCCATGGTCTGCGGTTCATGAGCGACCAGTTCGACTCGATAGCCTGGAGCCACTCGCATCGACTGTTTCGCAGCACGTGGCGATCGCGCCTCAGATAACCGATCACCGAGTAACGAGTCGAAGGGAACTCGGACAACGAAGTCGGGAAGAGTATCAGTTGCCTCATTGATCCAGCACAGGCTTCGATCCTTCACGAAGAAGCCATTGTCAGAGCCATCTGCGAGCACGATCGGCGGTAAGTCGATTTCATCGGCTCGCTTATCACTGCGTTTGACATGCAGCAGTTGTTCTGGTTTGGTCTGATTCAACAACCAGGCACCGTATTCGGCTGCGTTGGAAACGACCAGATCAAGCTGGCCGTCCTGATTGAGATCAATCAGCCGTGCGCCTCGTTTCCTGGCAAGTTCGTCCCATGGGATTTCCGCTTGATCCTGGAACGAACTAATATTGGGAATCGGCACTTCCACAGTCGCCTGCTGGGCATTCCATTGAGAGGCTGGCGATGGGATCACCGAAAGCCTCAAGTCGCCGTCCTTCGAGCGCCGCAATGAAGTCAGGCGATCAATGTGGCCGTCACCGTTCCAGTCGGCATCGTGCGGATACACCACGACCGTCCTGCCATCAATTAATTGGATGCGTGGCGTGTTCGCATAAAGCCTGCAAGCCCATGTTTTTGCGGTTTCGTGCCAGTCCAAAGTCACAGCACCTTCACCGGCGAGTATTACCTCGTAACGCAATGCGTCTGCAGTCGGTTGAATTGAGAACCAACCGCGAGTCCAATCCTCGGGAGGTATCCCAGATCGATTCAGAAATGGTTGACGACTCAGATCGTGCTCACACCATTCCGATGCTACGGGATCCCAGATCCGAGACCAACTCATTTTTCCGTGGATTCGCAGCGCGTCCATGAATCCATCTTGATTCACATCGGCGAAGCGAATGCATTGATCGGAACCGTCTGAACCACGTAGCGAAGCACCTTTCAGAACGTTCTTGTTCAACCGCTGAACACACTCGGCGAACGTCAAGAATTTGACCTTGTTGCCGTGCTTGGCAACCGCGTGATCGATCAGTTCAATCACTTGCTCGGCTTTGATCCAGCCGTGAGGATGAAAGACCAGGTTGAAGACGCCTTGCTTCTGAACCGTGATGTCCAAAGCCACTTTCAGATCGCGGACAGTGTCGGGATTGTTGGGCTTGTGAAGATGATTGGCCGACCAGTCGCTGGGGACCATGCAGGGAAATTCCCAGCACTTGTTCTGGACCACGTAGGGATAAGGATAGTTTTCGATGAGGTTCACAAATCCATCGTGAACCAGGTTGCCGCGAGCCAACTTCCGCGGAACATACTTACGGAATTTCTCTTTCCCATCGGCATCAAACAGCAAGTCGCGAGAGATCGAGGGATCATCGGCCGTGTACAACGTGAAGACCGAGGAATCGAGTTGCAAGAATTTCCCGCTTGAAGTCGTCTTGTTGATGATCTCCGAGAACAGTCGAGGGCTGACCGTATTCAACGAATCGCAACACGGAGTCCTAAACGCGACCGGCTGATTGTTTGGAATGGACGACATCAAGTCGACGCATTTGTCATACGTCCCCTTGGCCTTGGCAAATTGTCCCTCACCCAGAATGGGACAAGGGTGATCGGCCGTGTGACATTCCAGGCTCAGCCCTTCTTTCAGCCACTCCTGCAATTGCGTGTCATCCGGCTTCACCTGACAAGTCATGATGCTGACCGGGGCTCGACCGTCGATTTGCTTCAGCCGTTGCAGAATCGGCCGCAAATACGCCTCGTACTTCGCGGGATCTCGCATGTCATCGATCGCGAGCGTCACCACGCATTCAACTTCCGGGTCGCCCACCCACTGAGGTGTGGTCAGCTTGGGAAATTCACGATGAGGGAACCAGACTTCATTCGAAGTTAAATACGAGAGCGAGTTCCCTTCTTCGGCCGAGGCCTCGATTACCACTGCCAATGCCAGAGCGAGGCCGATCAGCAATCCCGTAATACCGGGCAGCAACGCGTTGAACAGGCCATCGCGATGAAACCATTGCTGTTTCACCAGTGGTGCTTCGGCATCTGTCGCGACAAGAATAACAGACCGCATCGAAAGGCTCCCAATTCGTACAGGCTTCTCGTTGAGAATCGAATGTGACGATGTCATCATGCCGAGCCGTTTTGGCGACAGCAACGACAGAAACAACTGAATCAATCGCGCCCGTACTTTTCACGTGAGCGTCCTTGTATTCTGCAGCATTGGCGATTCCGCGCCATAGGAAACTTCCGGTGACATGAGCATCCTGGGTCTCGATATTGGTGGCGCAAACATCAAGGCGGCAGATGGCAGAGGCCGTACGCTCAGTCGACCCTTTGCGATCTGGAAATATCCCGAGCAACTGGCATCGCAGGTCGCGCTCCTGCGATCGGAGTTTCCGTCGACCGACCAACTGGCAGTGACGATGACGGCCGAGTTGGCTGATTGCTTCGCGACAAAAGCGGAAGGTGTCCGCTTCATCCTGGATCAACTGAGCGTCGGCAACCAAAAGGAGATGCTCGTCTGGACCACAGCAGGCGAGTTCGTCACAGCCGAAGCCGCTCGCCAGCAGCCGATGCAGGTGGCGGCCGCCAACTGGCATGCCTTGGCGACTTGGGTCGGGAAGCATCATCTCCCCAGTGCCTCGTCGACCGCGCTGCTGATTGACATCGGCACCACAACAACAGACATCATCCCGCTGACAAATAGTCGCCCTGCAACAGTCGGACTGACCGATACGACGCGTCTACAAAGTGGCGAACTCTGTTACTCGGGGATCAAGCGAACACCCGTTTGCGCGATCGCTCACAGCGTTCCCTTCCGTGACAGCTACTGCCCGCTGGCCGCAGAGCTATTCGCGACCACGCTCGATATCTATCTGCTGCTGGGTGAAATCCCAGAGGATGCGCGCGACCTGGAAACTGCGAACGGTAAGCCTGCCACAAAGGCCGCGGCTCACGATCGTCTGGTACGAATGCTCTGTGCCGATCGCGATGAGATTTCATTTGACGAATCAGTGGACATCGCAAGATTTCTGGCCGACGTCCAACGGCAACGTCTGGCCGGTGCCCTCGAACGAGTTGTCCAACGTATTGGGAGCTCGGTTGATAGCGTCGTCGTCTCTGGCTCGGGAGCATTCCTGGCACGGCGGTTAATCGCCGATCACCGCCGCCTGCGGGACGCGACTGTGATTTCACTCGATCAACTTGTGTCGCCCGGAGTTGCCGAAGCCGCTTGCGCCCATGCCGTGGCGCACTTGGCCTCAGAACTCTAAATAAGTCCACAATCGAACCGGAGTGATTGTCTTCTGGGAGGGCGTGGCTCCTGCCGAGCCGCTAAGTCTCGTTGCGTTCGATGAACAAAGGAACGCTCTGTTATTGCTGTGGATCTATTTAGATGCTGCCCGATAGTTCCAGCAGTAACTTCTCGAGTTGGATTCGCTCAGGAAGGCGACTGCCTCCCTTCAGACCAGCGTCGGTCGCGAGCAAACGATTCAGGATTTGCTCGGCCTTGTTCCGCCCCACTCGCCGAAGAAACGCCTGGCTGGCCGGGACCGCTTGTGGAAAGACTCCCGACTGACGAAGAGCCTGATCAAGTGGCATCGTTCGCGAAAGATCCGTCGCTTGCGCGAGCTTCTTGAAGACGAACGAAATCCCGCCCAGCAGTTTCGGCCCGGCTTCGCCCGCCGTCAGCAATTGATCAAGAGCTCCGATTGCAAACGCCAGGTCACCATCGCGCGCTGCATCGGTCATCGCCCAGGTCGTCTCGGTTCGCCATCCCCCGACCAAGGTTTGGACATCTGCAAACTCAATCTTTGCGCCCGCGCCAACGTATGTCGCGAGCTTCGAAAGCTCCTGATCGAGCATTCCCAACTCGTCGCCAACCAGTTCAATCAGTAGCACTGCCGCATCGCGGCTTAGCGATTGGTGATACGTGTCTTTGGCCGAGTCCTGCAGCCACTTCAGCAGTTGCGGCCCCTTCAGTTCCGAACAATCCACGTCGAGGCCGCTGGCGGCGACTTGCTTGGCCAGCCGAGTCGTCTTGGTCCACGTCTTCACGTTCAAAACCAGCACCGACTTTTTTGACGGTTTCTCGACGTACTTTTCCAGGCCACCTCGGTATTTCGTGACGAATTCGTCGGCATCATCGACGATGATCAGCCGCCGGTCACTCCACATCGACATCGTCCGCAATTCGTCGGTGACGGACTGCAGATTGGCGTCGCGACCGGTGAACGAAGTCAGCGATGTTTCGTCATCGTTGATCACCAGCTTCTTCAGAATCGTCAGTACTGACTGCTTCAAATGCCGCTGGCCGCCGGACAACACCGTGACGGGCGGGATTTCGTCGGGAATCTGCTTCAAAAATTCGACAGCATGCATGGACGCAAGTTCTTACTAGGTTTCAACAACCGCCTGCCAACAGGTCTTGTCAGACGCCAATTGACCGCTCACCCTATTTGGCATACAAGTCCACTCTCGCGAGCAGCGAGACAGGAATTAAGTGATGTCGATTGTCGGAGCGGAATCGCAGCAGACCGGATTAGACCACAGCCGTGGCGCGAACTCCACGATCAGCCCCGCCGCCCCCTCTTCGCTGCTGTATTCGCTGACCGACCTGATCCGCAGCAATAGCGGTCAGGCCTACACCTGCCCGGGCGAATCGTATCAGATCTCGCGAAGCGTTCATCTGGCACGGCTGGCCTCGGGGTTCGCCGAGTGTCGAACGTGCCCCCAGAACGATGCCGTCCGAAGGTCGTCAATGACCACTCCGGCGACCGAGCAGATCCCGGCCGGGTCACTGGTGACCAGCAACGGTATTCGTGGAACGTACCTGAATGAAATCGATCGCTCCCGAGCAACCAATTGGGGTGCCGCATTCGCCTCATTGCTGTGGGACGAGCAACCCCGGATTGGCCGCGCCACAGACGCCAGCGAATCACTGCGAGCGACATCATTGACCGCGCGTCCCGGGCCGATGGTGGTCATCGGCTTTGACGAGCGACCATCGTCGCCCGACATTGTGGTGGGGATTGCCCTCGGCCTGCGGCGTATGGGATGCCAGGTCGTAGACCTGGGACAGACCACCGGCCCCTGTTTCCGATTCGCAAGCCACCACCTGGACGCAGCTGGCGGCGTCTTCGTCACCGGAGCCGGTTGCGACCCCGCATGGACCGGGTTCCAGTTCACCGGCAGCGGTTCCATCCCGTGGATGCAGCCTGAGATCCTGAGGATGATGGAATCGCGCGCGAAAACGACCGTCGTTCGACCCACTCGCCATGCAGGGACGCAACGAGCCTTTAACGCGGCCGTTCCGTACGAAGCGGGGTTGTGGAAGTTGTTTCATGCACTGCGGCCTTTGCGGGTTGTCTGCGGTTCTGCGACGCGCCAATTGCCAAAGTTACTCGATCAACTGTTCTCACGGCTCCCCTGCCAGATCACGCACGAGATCCTGCCGGTGCGACGCCGAGATCTGGATGACCCCAGCGATGCTGATGTTCAGCGCGTCGCCATCGCAACAATTCACGATCAGCATCATCTGGGAATTGTCGTCGACGATGATGGCGAGCGCTGCGCCTTCGTCACCGATCAAGGTCAACTGGTCTCCATCGCTGAGTTGTTACGACTACTGACACTGTTCGAGCTGCACGACCACCGCTCCGCCAGAGTGATGCTGGATGATCGGCTCGATCCGGAGATTGGAAGTTCGTTGCAATCGATCAATCCTGCATGTCAGGTGGAAGCGACATCCGTCGCGGAACTCCCGAATTCATTGATCCATTACAACGCCGATCTGGGCATGACCGCCGACCATCGCGTCTGGTTCGGTGGGGCCTATCCAGCCTGCAATGCGATCCAGACATTAGCGCGAGTCCTGCAGGCGCTGAGCCTGAGCGATGCGCCGATGTCGGAACTATTGCAACGAGCAGCGTAGATCGCAGTGTGCAGTCTCCTCTCTATCCACCAAGTGGCAGCGACACGATTCCAATCACGACCATCACGACCAGCCAGACAACTCCCAAAGCGTGCCAGAACCAGGTGCAGATCGTGACACCGAAGTAATATTCGTGGTCGTATCGATCGGCGAAGGCTTGAGTGGTCACGAAGACCAGAAACATCAACGCCACGACAAAGTGCATCGCGTGCAACGAGACCATCACCGCAACATACGGTGCCGCCGCCGTTGAGATTTCTTCGGGACGCTGCTGGCGGATCAAGCTAGTCAGTGCATAC